>CAMWXW010000120.1 GCA_947178315.1 uncultured Desulfovibrionaceae bacterium
CTAATGGTATGATGTAACAGTATTTTATTACACAAGAGAAATGATATATTCTTCTTATATCTTTACTCAAATATACTCTTTAGAGGCACATATGGAACAAGTTCTCATAAAAAAAATGTTTAACCCAGAAGGTGATGATTCAATACAAACTCGTAGAATTATCAATGGAAATACTACTAATATCTTTAACCTCAATAATGTTCGTTACCTGTGGGCAAATCAAATGTATAGAACGATGATGGCTAATTTTTGGATTCCAGAAAAAGTTGATCTATCTAAAGATAAAAATGATTACTTTAATCTTACACAAGAAGAAGGAATAGCATATGATGGTATACTCTCCTTTCTCATTTTTTTAGATAGCATACAAACCAATAATCTTCCTAATATCTCTGGAAGTATCACTGCACCAGAAATCAACCTTCTTCTTGCTATTCAAACATTCCAAGAAGCTATCCATTCACAATCATATCAATATATTATTGAGAGCATTGTACCTGTGGAAAAGAGAAATACTCTTTATGATATGTGGAGAGATGATGAAATTTTATTCAAACGTAACAAACTAGTTGCAGATATCTATCAAGCCTATATTGAGTCTCCTATAATGGATAATTTTGTTAAAGTTATTGTAAGTAACTTTTTACTTGAAGCTATCTACTTCTATAATGGATTTAATTTTTTCTATCTCCTTGCTAGCCGTAATAAAATGCTCGGGACGTCTGATATCATTCGATTGATCAACAGAGATGAACTCTCTCATGTTGTATTATTCAAGAATATTATTACAGAGTTACAAAAAGAATGTCCTCAGCTCCCTATAGAAGAGATATATAACAATCTCCTTAAAGAAGCAGTTGAGCTTGAAATACAATGGACTCATCATATTATAGGTGATACCATTCTTGGCATAACAAAAGAATCAACAGAGCAATATACACGCTGGCTTGCAAATGATAGAAGTATTTTACTTGGCTATACCCCACTCTATCCTGAAGAGAAAAATCCTTATACACATCTTATGAGATTTGCTGATGTAGAAGGTAGTGGTGAAGTAAAATCCAACTTCTTTGAGGGTACAGTAACAGCGTACAATATGAGTTCTGCTGTAGATGGGTGGGAAGATTTTTAATATCTCTCCCCTCTCTCAAGATATAGAACTTCTTATACGGGTAATGTATAGATATTGCATTACTCCTTAGTATCCACCTATAAATATTATTCTTATTCATACTTATATGAGATATGATACTAATATAATATCTGGGATATATTTATGCAGTATACTATAAAAAAACTCTTTGATTTCCTCTTTTCTGGAACCACACTACGTCGCTGGAACGGATTGATACACCCTGTGGAGCTAACAGAAGTAGATAGACAAGGACATAAAATGATGATAGCATGGTTTCTTTACATGCTTGAAAGACCAACTTATACCGATGAAGAAGCTCTTAATGTTTATATAGAGATTGTGGAAGGTGCATTTTTCACATATTGTCTTAATCTTGCGCTTACAGATATCAAACCTTCTATCTATGAGCAAATCTGTAAAAATAAAGAACATCATAGAGCAATTCTTTCATGGGCTTTTGAACGCTTTGTTCCTTTACTCACTAATATTTCTCCTTCACTTGCACAAAGAGCAAAAGAATATCTTCTATCACAACACGAGACAACAAAAGCAAGAACAATACTCAAAGCTGCTTCTTTATATTCTCGTTTCTGGGAATATCAACTCTTGAGAGATGCAAATGCTTTCTTACATACAGATGCTACTATTTTTCGCTCCTTATCTGATGATATAGAACTCCAATGTGAGGAACTCCCTTCTTTCAAGCAAATTTTATCACCTTTTTATACCTCACTTCCATTTCATACTACAGAGCTACGACGCATTGCCTCCCTATGCGGAACATTACGATTTCAACAACGTTGGTCTCAAATAGTTCGACTGCCAAAAACAAACGTACTAGGACATACATTTCTAGTGAGTGTTTATTCATATATTTTTTCTCTTCTTATAGAATCATGTCCTATGCGTATTGCAAATACTTTTTTTGGCTCTTTATTCCACGATTTACCAGAGCTTGTAACACAAGATATAGTAAATCCTGTAAAACATTCTTCTTCCTCTGTAGCACGCATCATACAAGAATATGAACACCAAGAAGTAGAACATACTATTATTCTTCCTTTGAAGAAAGAACACCCTATTCTTGCAGAGGGATTGCAGTATTTACTAGGCTATGATGTCAGCTCTGAGTTCGATAATACTATCATTGAGAATGGAATTATTAGAACAGTTTCATTTTACGATTTACAGAATAAGTATAATACTACAAAGTATTCTCCAAAAGATGGTACACTTATCAAATTATGTGATAATATTAGCGCTCTTATAGAGGCACACACAAGCATTATTCAAGGAGTACGTCCACCTGAATTGATAGAAGCAAGAGAACGGATTCTTCAGAGTATCATAGACTATTCCTTTTGTAAAAAAGCAGAAGACGAACAAAGCTATCAACTCTTTATTGCATCTGTAGGCAAGCCTGTTCATTCACTTATAGAGAGTATTACTAATGAAACTTCTTTATAGCCCACAATGCCCTTTTATATACTCCTTACTTACAATCTTATACTCTCCTCTTGATAAACCTATATCTTTAAGATGTAATGAACCAATGCGTATACGCTCTAATTGCAGTATAACCCATTGCATATCAGCACATATTCTACGTATTTGTCGATTGATACCTTGAGAGAGGATAATAGAAAATATTGTCTTATTGCTCTCATGTCGTATGCTATGAGTCTTCATTGGAGCTAAGTATTCTCCTGTTGAAAGAGTAAAACCTTGATGTAATAGTTTAAGTTTACTGATATCTATAGGACTTCTCACTGTTACTCTATACTCTTTTTCTACATGATATTTAGGGTGAGTTATCTTATATGTTAAATCACCGTCATTAGACAATAAAAGAAGTCCTTCTGAAAAATAATCTAATCTTCCTACAGGATATACTTTCTCCTTATGTAAGCTTTGTGGCAGTAAAGAGAGTACTGTTTTCCGTCCTTGTGGATCATATCTGTCTCTTATAACCATCTGACGCTGCCGACGAAGAGAGCGGGGTAGCTCTCGGTGGGCGC
>CAMWXW010000121.1 GCA_947178315.1 uncultured Desulfovibrionaceae bacterium
ATAGAAGCAATCTCTAGTTAAGGTTAAAATAATACTATCAAATAATAAAAAAGGGAGATGATATCACCTCCCTCTTCAAAATAGCCAGTTTTTAGAATAGAGCTATTTTTTTGCTATTGTTTCTGCAATTGCATTTGGTACACGCTCATAGTGATCAAATACCATAGAGAAGGTAGCTCTTCCTTGTGTTTTGGAACGCAAGTCTGTTGCATATCCAAACATAGAGGAAAGAGGAACTTCTACTTTTACTGCTTGAGCTCCAGGACGAGCGTCCATTCCTTGTACCTTACCTCTTCTTCCATTGATATCACCCATTACATCTCCAAGATAGTCTTCTGGAGTCACTATTTCAACAGCCATAATAGGTTCAAGCAAGATAGCAGAAGCACCTGCCATTGCCTCTTTAATAGCCATAGAACCTGCTATATAGAATGCCTGTTCAGAGGAGTCTACATCGTGGTATGAACCAAAGACGAGTCGAACTTTGACATCAACAACAGGGAAGCCCGCAACAATACCACTCTTAAGAGCATCTTGAATTCCTTTATCAACTGCCGGAATATATTCTTTAGGAATAACTCCTCCAACAATTTCATTGATAAATTCATATCCATTACCATGATTTGGCTCTATCTCTATAACAACATGTCCATATTGTCCACGACCACCAGATTGCTTTGCATACTTGAGATCTGACTTACCATTCTTTGTAATTGTTTCACGATATGCAACTTGTGGTTTACCTACATTTGCATTCACATTGAATTCACGCATCAATCGATCAACAATAATTTCTAAGTGAAGCTCACCCATTCCAGCAATCAGAGTTTGTCCTGTTTCTTCATCTCCTTTTACTCTAAAGGAAGGATCTTCACGTGCTAATTTACCAAGCGCTACAGAAAGAGCATCTCTATCTGCTTTTGTTTTTGGCTCAATTGCTACTTCAATAACTGGTTCTGGAATTTGCAATGATTCAAGAACAACTGGACGTTTTTCATCACAAATTGTATCACCTGTATTTGATTGCTTTAATCCTACAAGAGCAACGATATCTCCTGCACCTGCCCATTTAATCTCTTCTCGCTTATTTGCATGCATGCGTAAGATACGTCCAATACGCTCTTTCTTTTGTGCTGTTGCATTATAAATAGTCATACCTGATTCAACAACACCGGAATAGATACGTACGAAGGAAAGGTGTCCTATAAATGGATCAGAGAATAATTTGAATACTAATCCAGCAAAAGGCTCTTTATCTGTACAATGACACTCAATGATTTCTTCTGGATTTGAAGGATTATAGCCTTCTGCAGGTGGAATATCAAGAGGAGAAGGTAAGTAACGAACAACTGCATCAAGAAGAAGTTGAACACCTACATTTCTAAATGCTGAACCACAGAGTACAGGAACAAAAGCATGTCGTAATACACCCTTACGAATACAAGCAATTAACTCTTCTACTGTTGGCTCTTCACCAGAAAGATATTTTTCCATGATAGCTTCATCTTCTTCCACAGCTGTATCTACAAGTTCAGAGCGTTTCTCTTGTGCTAAAGCTAGCATATCAGCTGGAATATCTTCTTCCCAGTAATCACTCCCTTTTGCTTCTTTATCAAATTTAATCGCTTTCATGGTGATGAGATCTACAACACCGTCAAATTGATCTTCTATCCCGATTGGAAGGTGTAACATCACTGGTCTTGCAGAGAGTCTTGTTACCATCATCTCTACACAGCGTTCAAAGTTTGCTCCTATTCTATCCATTTTATTTACAAAACAGATACGAGGAACATTATATCTATCAGCTTGTCTCCATACTGTTTCAGATTGTGGCTCAACACCAGCAACACCATCAAAAACAGCTACTGCACCATCTAATACACGAAGGGAACGTTCAACCTCTATTGTGAAGTCAACGTGACCTGGAGTATCAATGATATTGATTTGACAATCTTTCCAAAAACAGGTTGTCGCAGCAGAGGTAATAGTTATACCACGCTCTTGCTCTTGCTCCATCCAGTCCATGGTTGCTTCACCATCATGAACCTCACCTATTTTATGAGAGACACCTGTATAAAACAAAATACGCTCTGTTGTCGTTGTTTTACCAGCATCAATATGTGCCATAATACCGATATTTCTCTGTTTATCTAAAGCTGTATTTCTTGACACAGATACCTCCATTACCATCTAAAATGAGCAAAGGCTCGGTTTGCTTCTGCCATACGATGTACTTCTTCTTTCTTCTTCACTGCTCCACCACGTACATTGTATGCATCTACAAGCTCTGCTGAAAGCTTTGCTATCATGTTTTTTTCACCACGCTTTCTTGCAAATTCAATAATCCAACGTATTGCTAAAGAAAGCTGTCTATCTAAAGAGACGTCCATAGGAACTTGATATGTTGCTCCACCTACTCTTCTTGCTTTTACTTCAAGCTGTGGTTTTACATTATCAAGAGCCTTTTCTAATGCTTTTATTGCTGACTCTCCTGTTTTTTCTTCTAATACTTCAAGTGCTTTATAAAAAAGAGTAGATGCGACACTTTTCTTCCCATCATACATCAAACGATTCACAAATTTGGCAACTACTCGGCTATTATATATTGGATCTGGTAAAACAGATCGTTTTGGCACTGGTCCCTTACGAGGCATGTTCTCTTCTCCTTATTTTGGGCGTTTAGTCCCGTATTTTGAACGACTACAACGTCTATCAGCAACGCCTGTTGTATCTAATGCACCACGAACTATATGATAACGAACTCCTGGAACATCTTTAACACGACCTCCACGGATTAGAACTACAGAGTGTTCCTGTAAGTTATGTCCCTCACCTGGAATATAGACCGTTACTTCAAAACCATTACTTAACCGAACACGAGCAACTTTACGAAGAGCAGAGTTTGGTTTTTTAGGTGTTGTAGTATAAACACGAACACAAACACCTCTACGCTGAGGACATTCATCTAACGCTGGTGTTTTCTTACGTTTTTGCAAACTTTTACGCTTATTCCTAATAAGCTGATTTATGGTGGGCATCTATCCTCCGTATTAAAATATACCATGTGTACATGGCAGTATGTCTTTCATGTATGTGCAACTACTTATACAGAACATATATTTTCTACTTATATAGTAT
>CAMWXW010000122.1 GCA_947178315.1 uncultured Desulfovibrionaceae bacterium
GCTTTACATATACTAATAATACATTGCATCATTGTCATATATTTTGCGTATAGACTCTTTTCACGGAGAAATATATTCTGATATACTGCATGATATAGTACTGCTAATGAATCATCTACCCGTTCTTGTAGAATACTTCGTTCCTCAAAAAGCATTTGGGCTACAAATGTAGGAGTAATACCTGTTGCATCTGCTACTAGATCTGATAATGTTTCATCTATCTCATGTCCTATACCTGTAATTATAGGGAGGCGAGAAGAAAAAATAGCACGTACTATTCTTTCATCATTAAAAATATCTATTTCCTCTTTTGCACCACCTCCACGAATAAGTACTATGCCTTCTGCATTACTCTGATTTGCCATCTCTATAGCATGACATATCTCCTGAACTGCCGATACTCCTTGCATCAGAGTATTATGTAAAAGAAATACTCCTCCTAGCCCTCTATCTATTGTAACATGTAAAAAATCCTGTAGGGCTGCCCCTTCTTTTGATGTAATAAGAGCTATCTGATATGGGTTTATTGGTATTTTCTGTTTATAACGAGGGTGAAAAAGACATTCTGCTTCTAAAGCATATTTTTTCTCTTGAAATTCAGTTGTATATTTCCCTTGCCCTATATATTCTGCTAACTCTACATATAGCTGATATTTACTACGTTCTTTATAAATTGCAAGACTACCTGCAACATAGAGATAATCTCCATTTTTTATTGTTTTTGAAACACATATCGTAGGAGTCTCTTTTACTTCTCCAGTTAACACATCAAAATGAATTTCATCTTTCTGTTTCGATTCAAACCATACACAATCAAGAAGAATATTATTTTCTTTTAGAGAAAAGTAGAGTGTCCCAGAGGAAGAGTATGAACAGTTACTTACTTCTCCTTTTACCCAGACAAAGGAAAAAAGTCCAGAACAGTGCCGTACAATAGTATTTACAACTTCTGTTATTGTATATATCTTAGACACATGCCTCCAAATACTATATCAATAGATAAAAAATTATAGGGAGCAATATTCTAAAAATTCAGGATAATGTGAGGATATAGCTTCAAAAAATACTGTATTGAACTCTTGTAATGGAATTTCAAATCGTTTACCATCTGCACGAATTTTACACTCAACTACACCACGTGCATATCCTTTTTTACCAAGAACAATTTGAAGTGGAATACCAATAAGATCAGCATCATTTAATTTTACACCAACCCGCTCATCTCTATTATCATAGAGTACATCACAACATGCACTCAAAAAGGTATACAGTTCATTTGCTTTTTGTACTATCTCATCACTACTATCTAATGTAAGTAATAAGCAATGGAATGGTGCTACAGAAAGAGGAAAGCAAATACCCTTTTCATCATGAAACTGCTCAACAATTGCAGAAAGAATACGAGAGATACCAATACCATAACAACCCATAACAAATGGTTGTAAGCTACCTTCTGAAGTAAGAAAAGAAGCATTCATTGCTTCACTATACTTAGTCCCTAACTTAAAAATATGACCAACTTCAATACCACGATTAAATACTAATGGTGATGAACACTCACAACAGAGATCACCTTCTGCTACAGTACGTATATCTACTTGTGTATATGGCCTATTCATATCTCTATGTATAATAAAATTCATATAGTGCATATCATGTTTATTTGCACCTACAAGATATGGAGCATGTATATCAATTTCTTCATCAATAATACATTCTATATGATTGGGAAGCTCTTTAGGACCTATTGAACCCTGATATGATGAAAATAACCTAGCTACTTCTTCTTGATTTGCATATCGTACTGAATGTGCATTAAGATAAGAAACAAGCTTAGTTTCATTTACCAATCTATCACCAAGTATACATACAAGTATAGGACGCTCATCATCTATAATATATGCAACACACTTCATGATATTATGAGCATCTATCGAACAATACTCTACTAAGGCCTCAATTGTACGAGCATTAGGAGTCTCAGCAAGAGTGAGTTCTAAAGAACTTTCATTAGACTCACTATGAATAACACGAGAACAAGCTTTTTCAATATTTGCTGTATATGCACATGAAGAGCAATATACAATAGTATCCTCCCCTATATCTGCAATCACCATAAATTCATGAGAGGCAGAGCCACCTATTGCTCCTGTATCTGCTTGCACTGCAACGTAATTAAGTGATAGGCGTGAAAAGATTTTAGAGTAGGCATTGTACATTTCATTATAAGTAATATCTAAATCCTCAAATGATGAATGAAATGAATATGCATCTTTCATTAAAAACTCACGAGCACGCAATAAACCATAACGAGGACGAACTTCATCTCGGAGCTTCCAATGAATTTGATATAATATAAGTGGGAGTTGTTTATATGAATGAACTTCATGAGATGCAATTACTGTACATACTTCTTCATGTGTGGGAGCTAATGCAAAATCTCGTTCAAATCTATCTTTCAAACGAAATAGCTCTTTACCATAATAATTCCATCGTCCACTCTCTATCCATAATTCTGCTGGTTGCATAAGTGGAAAAATTACTTCATTTGCTCCTACTGCATTCATCTCTTCTCTTACTATAGAAGCTATCTTTTCAATTACTCGTTTACCTAAAGGTAGTATAGTATAAATACCACTTGCAATTTGACGTATAGCTCCAGAACGCAAAAGAAGCATATGACTACTAACATCTGCTTCTTTTGGAGTTTCACGCAATGTAGGAATGAAAAAATCTGTCCACAACATATCAAGAACTTACCTAGTCAATTCAATAATCGCCATAGGAGCTGCATCCCCCTTTCTTGGAAGAGCTAGTTTTACAATTCGTGTATAACCACCTGAAATACCATTAAATAAAGGTGCTATTTCATCAAATAACTTCTTTACAAGCTGGTGACTTCCTAATACTTGATATGCTTGTCTACGTGCATGAAGTGTATCTTTCATACCTAAAGATATCAGTGATTCAACAACACTACGTAATACTTTTGCTTTTGTTTCTGTTGTTTTTATCTTTTTATATTGAAGTAAAGAAATAGCCATATTTCTAAAAAGTGCTTTTCTATGAGAAGATGTTCTATTTAACTTTCTACCTGATTTATTATGCCTCATCGTCCATTTTCCTTTTCCATTC
>CAMWXW010000123.1 GCA_947178315.1 uncultured Desulfovibrionaceae bacterium
GAATACAGTAGAAAATCAATCTGATTCTATATCTACTGGAATAGAGCAAGAAGAATACGGAGAGAAAACTTCTCTAGAGTATATCGTACAACAGGTACAGCAAGATATCCATGCACTTTCAAAAATAGTACAATCTCTCGTTGATACAAATGAGAAGTATCAGACACAATATAGCACAATGCATGATAAGATACAAAATGTCTACCATGAAATCCATGCGATACGTACGAAGATGGAGCAAGATAACACTGAAAGTCAATATACTATCAATGAAGAGTGGAGCGTTGAAGAGAAGGGCGATGGTGGAGAAGATATTCATGATGCTTTATATGATAGTGTAAATGAGAGTCAAGAAATACATTATACATCAAATAATACAGATGAGAATGGTAATGAGGTATATCTTTCACAAGATGAAATTACAGGACAAAATGAAGATAGGAGTGAAGAATATTTAGAAGAGAATTCGTCTTCTCTTGAACAACCTAAGCATGAAGATGTAGTAAGTAGAGAGCAATTTGAAGTATTAGAGGGAAATGTTGCTTCTCTATATGATATAACACAGCAGATTAAAGATAGTCTTGAAGAATTACAATCTTCTATTGCTACTATGAATAGTAGTGATATACATGTAGTATCTACCTCATCGAATGCGATACCAACGTCTTCTTTTTCTATTCAAAGTCTACAGACATGGATACAGTCTATTCAAGGACTTCCAGAAGAATTTACGCAGGCAATAACTGTACTTAGTATTGAATATAATGGAAGTGAGAAAAGTGTAGATACTCCATTTGCAACTACATATGGAACAGCATTTATATCCTTCTCTGGAGAAATTCACTATACACCAAATGATACTCTTGCATATCAAGAAGGAGTTGTATATACAGAGAACTTTACTTGTGTCTTGAATAATATAGAACAGCTTTCTCTTTCACTTTCCTTCTCTCTTTCTATCTCATTAGTGAGTTCTGTACTTCATGTTGTGATTTCACCAGTGATACAGTATGTGTATTTACATGATAATCACGGACTTCTTATTGATATCGAAATACGTAATCCAGCTATAGGAGATGTATTATATAGTACTTCTGCACGAGAAAATATGTATAAGTATAAACTCTCTTCTGAACAGCACTGTATTATTCAGGATATTGAGTCAATTGAAGAAAGTGAGGAGATAGCACATAACTTCCATATTAGAGTAAATCCAAATATACAGCACCAGAGATATATATTAGTGCATATTTATGGATATATCGCTGGTATTCAGTATAATGACTCTCATATTTATACAATAGAATATAAAGAGGGTGTTCTCGATTATCCTATTCTATCCTCACAAAAAATAGCTCACTTTGAGTCTATACCTCAACATAGTGCAGAGCAAGAGAGTCTTGCAACAAGTGAAAATAGCGATACACAAGTAGTCGATGCTCACTTTGAAGAGGAATCTCCTCAAGAAGAAGTCTATAAAGCGAGGGGAGAAGAGAACAAGATATATGATGAAACACCTATTGATGAAGTTTATCAAAGTGATGAGTATGATGTAAATACTCCTTTAGAGGATACAGAATATAGTAGTGAAGAAGGTGATGAGCATACATTATTTGATGGTACACATGATGAGCATGATGAATACAGTGATGCATTAGCATATGAAGAACATTCTCCATATCAAGAAGAGTATTACCCTAGTGATGATGAGTATTCATATGGGACTTTTGAAGAGGAAAATGAAGAAGAGGAAAGTCTATTTAGTCAAGAGCAAGTAGAACATAGTCATGAAATGCCAGTAGATGCACTTCATACTACAGTCTTTATGAAGGAGGCTATTGCTCAATATGCACTACAACACACATTGACTGTTGATCATTGTATATGTAATGGTATAGTATACTCTGTACAAGAAGTATGGTTGAGTAGATATGGAATGGTCTGTGTCTATTCAGATGGTAGCGTCTCTTATGCACTACAACCTTATGTACAAACTGGTCTATTGTATAAAACAGTTTATGATGTCTTTACTTGTGTACTCTATGATGAAGAGGGTAGACAGATAGATGTAGAAATGGCATTTGAACTACGTCCTACACAAGAAGGAGTTGTTTTCTCTGAAGTAGATGTAAAAACTATACCTGTTGAAGATATGCCAGCTCTTCGAACATTTACAGTTAAAGCAAGTCTATCGCATACAGCCCAGACAGACTATCTTCTTATGATTGAAACATATACTCAACCATATATATATTCACAAGATATTCATTCAATTTATATATCATTCCTTTCAACTATGGAAGCTGTAGAAGAGTTTATAAAAAATGTTGTGGTATATATTCCTTCACCAGAGACTAATCTAAATAGCCGTAGTGTTTCTATTACAATAGAGGGGTATCATAATGGTGAATATATAGCGAATGTAGAACACTTCCATGTTATCCCAGAGCAAGGTAAAGAGTATTACTATGCTACAGATTTTATGACGCATACAAATACAAATTCTGAACAACTTGAAGAATATCTTGAGCATGAGCAAAATATAGCGGAATCGACATCTCATGAACCTTCCTATGAGATATCAGAAGAGCGTAAAGAACATGATGATATGTATGATGATTATGCTCGCTATGACGACTATGAGAATGGCGTTGAGGAAGAAGCAGAAGATATACGAAATGAAAATGAATCACATCTTCCTGTAGGCAGTGGAGATATAGATCTTAAAAGTGAATCAGAGGATAGTGCAGTAAATACTATTCCTCGTGAGAATGTTTTTACAGTAGAAGATGCTCTTATGTGTAAACGAATTTCCAGTAAAGATATTCGACTTAGTGGTATTACAGGTGATTCAGTTGTTCTTGTAGGTGATGGTTGGAATATAAGCAATACACCTCACAAAGTCTACTTACAAGGCTGTGTATATAATACATATGGTATTAGTTCACGAGAAGGAGAGTATAACGTCTTTATTCCAGAAGGTGTGCACGTTACATATAGAGAGCAATAGCTAGAATATCTCCTCTATGAATAGAATATTCTTTAGTAGATAACTTTTTACTACTCTTTGTTATAAAATATATATTATTAAGATATATTTTGTTATATAGATATATTATATATAGTAT
>CAMWXW010000124.1 GCA_947178315.1 uncultured Desulfovibrionaceae bacterium
ATACAAAAATGTTGTATCCTATTTTATTTTTCTTTGCAAGGATATAACTAGTTTGAGGAGAATGTGATGAAAAAAGATATCCACCCAGAAGTGTACAAGGCCACTTTTGAATGTGCTTGTGGTTTTACAGATATATTAGAATCAACCCGTGGTGAACATGTTCATACAGAGATATGTTCAAATTGTCATCCGTTTTATACTGGTAAGCAAAGATTGATTGATACTGAAGGAAGAGTTGATAGATTCCGTAAAAAATACGAAAAATTCCAAAAATCATAAATATCTCATATAACTATAAGCAGAGTTTGGAGCGAATATGCTTAAAAAATTAGCGTCTTATGAGGAGAAGTTTCAAGAGCTTGAAGAAGCTATGAGTTCTCCTGATGTCTTTTCTGATAAAGAAGAGTATAAAAAAATATCAAAAACACGCTCCGAACTTCTACCTATAGTTTCAGCTTATAGAGAATATCTTAATGTTCTTAATTCTTTAGAAGATATCTCTTCCCTTATACATGATACCGATGAAGAAATTCAAGCTATGGCAGTAGAAGAGGAAGAGAGTTTACAACATAAAAAGCAAGAGCTTGAAGAAAAGATAAAAATTCTTCTTCTACCAAAAGATCCTCTTGATGAGCGTAATACTATACTTGAGATACGAGCTGGTACAGGTGGAGAGGAAGCTTCTCTTTTTGTAGCTGATCTCTATAGAATGTACATGAGATATGCTGAAAAGCATAAGTGGAAAACAGAAGTAATGAGTTATAGTGAAAGCTCTTCTGGTGGTTATAAGGAGATTATTATTCTTATTTCTGGAGAGTCTGTTTATAGTCATCTCAAGTTTGAAGCTGGGACACATCGAGTTCAACGAGTTCCGGCAACTGAATCACAAGGGAGAGTTCATACATCTGCAGTTACTGTTGCCGTTATGCCAGAAGCAGAAGAAGTTGATATTGAAGTACGAAATGAGGATATTCGTCTTGATGTATATCGTTCTTCTGGACCTGGAGGACAGAGCGTTAATACAACAGACTCTGCTGTACGCTTAACTCATATACCAACCGGTATTGTTGTTATTTGTCAAGATGAAAAATCTCAACATAAGAACAGAGCAAAAGCAATGAAGGTTTTACGCTCTCGTTTACTACAAGCTGAACAAGAGAAACAAGCAAAAGAACTAGCTCAGCAAAGAAAAGCTCAAGTCGGTTCAGGTGATAGATCAGAGCGTATACGAACATATAACTTTCCTCAAGGAAGAATTACTGATCATAGAATTAATTGTACATTATATAAACTCGACCTCGCTATGGACGGAGAAATAGAAGAACTTATAGATGCTCTTATTGCTGATGCTCAAGCAAAAGCTCTATTAGAAAGCAGTACTCGTAATGAAAACAATACGTGATATTCGTGTAGAGGCTCTTACCCTTCTTTCATCTGTTACTATTGATACACCAGAGTTAGTTGTCGATATCCTTCTTAGCTTTGTCTTAAATTATCCTTCAATCCATGAAATGAGATTTGATTTATCTCTTCCTTTTCCTAAAGAATATATAGATGACTTCTTTTCATTAGTATATAGAGCACAAAGGGGTGAACCAATAGCATATATTATTGGTAAGAAATATTTCTTAGATTTCGTATTTCTCACATCTTCTGCTACTCTTATTCCACGACCAGAAACTGAGGAGTTAGTAGAGCTTGTTCTTCGTGATATTGATTCACAACCAACAACAATTTTAGATATTGGAACTGGAAGTGGTTGTATTGCATGTTCACTTGCTCTATATCGTCCATCTAGCAGAATTTACGCCGTTGATATCTCTCTTGAAGCCTTACAGATAGCATATATGAATGCTTGCACATATAATATTACGTCTATTCATTTTCTACAAGCAGATCTTTATATGTTGCCATTTCAACCAAAT
The DNA here is from genome assembly GCA_947178315.1 of uncultured Desulfovibrionaceae bacterium. GTDB lineage: Bacteria > Desulfobacterota > Desulfovibrionia > Desulfovibrionales > Desulfovibrionaceae > CAMWXW01. The sequence continues at coordinate 1,926 of CAMWXW010000124.1, forward strand.
ACGTTTACTCATATTGTTTCAAATCCTCCTTATCTATCACAAGAAGAACATAGACATCTTGATATAAGCGTGAAAGACTTCGAGCCTTATCAAGCCCTTGTTGCAGGAGAAACAGGATTAGAAGCTATCAAAGGAGTACTAGACACAAGTTATACATTACTACAAAATGATGGTTTCCTTTATTTAGAGATAGGACATTTACAAAGACAAGAAATAGAGAGTTATATAACAAATATGGGATGGAAATACTGTGTATGTAAAGAAGATCTTTCTCATAAAGAGCGTTTCCTTATCCTAAAAAAATAGTTGACGCATTGACACTATATATGTTATAAATAAAGAAAAAATGGTGGGACTATGGCAGGACACAGTAAATGGCATAATATTCAACATAGAAAAGGTAGACAAGATGCATTGCGTGGTAAGTTATTTACAAAAGCTGCAAAAGAGATTATCTTAGCTGCAAAATCAGGAGGAGGCGATCCAGCTAATAATGTTCGTCTTAAGAATGCTATTAGTGCAGCAAAAGCTGTAAATCTTCCTAAAGACAAGATTGAAACTGCAATAAAAAAAGGAACAGGAGAACTTGCTGGAGGAGATTTACTTGAAGTAGTATATGAAGGATATGCCCCTGGTGGTGTTGCACTTCTTATCGATGTAGCAACAGATAATAAAAATCGTTCTGTTTCGGATATTCGACATATCATATCTAAATATGGTGGCACAATGGGAGAAGCTGGTTGTGTTGCATGGATGTTTTTACGTTCTGGTTCTATTGAAATAGAAAAAGCAAATTATACAGAAGAAGATATTCTTGAGAAAACTTTAGATTTTGATATTGAAGATATAGAAGATAATGGCGAGTCATTTACTGTTTTTGTTCCACCTTCTATGTTTTCTTCCCTTAAAGAATCTTTAGAGAATGATGGTATTACAATTATTGAGGCAAAAATATTATTGCGTCCGAAGAATACTGTTCCTTTAACCGATATTGAAACAGCTCAAAAATGTATTAAACTCATTGAGATGCTTGAAGAGAATGATGATGTTCAATCTGTTGCTTCTAACTTTGATATTGACGAATCACTTATGATGCAGTTATCATAACATATGGAATATATTGAAGAATTTATACACCATCTTCTTATAGAAAAAGGACTTTCTCAGAATACAATAGTAGCGTACAAGAA
>CAMWXW010000125.1 GCA_947178315.1 uncultured Desulfovibrionaceae bacterium
AAGAGAAAGGAAGAAGGCTTTACAATATCACGTTGATGTAACTCTGCTACATACTTCTCCATATCTTCAGCTGAGAGTAGATAGCCTTCACTAAGAAATTCTTTTACAACTTGTTGTTGTTTCTCTGTCAACCGAACAGGATTTTCGACGCTATCTCTATCTACAACCTGAGCTATTTGTTTTTGTGTTGGTTTAACAGGCAACTGAGCTGCATAACGATAGACTTCTTCTGGTGTTGGTAACTCCCCTTTATCAACTATATATTCTGCTATTGCTTTCTCTCGAGCAACAACATTTCGTATAGGGCTATCTGTTATTGTTGAAGGCATCTGACCAACAATACGTTGAGGACGTTCTTTTGGATTTATTATATCCATTGGGAGAGGGCTATCTTCCATTTCCTCAACAGCTATATCTTCCATTGGCTGTATTGGTGTTCTCTCTCCTCTATCTGCTATCTCTGTAGAACGTACTGGTGAAACTGTCTGCTCAAATACCGTTGCTATTTGCTGTCGTGTCGGCTTTTCTGGAACCTGAGGCGTATATTGTACTATCTGTTCAGGTGTTGGTAGATAACTATTTTCTACAAAATAAGAAGCTATCTGTTGCTCTTTTTCTGTAAGGATACGCTGTGGATTCTTCCGTACACTAGTACTATTGCGTACAGGTTGCTGTGAATTTGATATAACTGTAGCAACTTGTTGTCGTGTTGGCTGATTAGGCAACTCCGCTGTATAGCGTAGAACTTCTTCAGGGGTTGGTAAATAACTTTCATCTATAAAATATTGTGCTACTGCACGCTCTTTTGTTGTCAGCTGTCTTTGTTCAACTAAGCGAGCTGGGGCTACTACTTCTGGAGTTGTTACAACTCGTGTTGGTATACGCTGTTGTATAGTACCTGGCATTGGTCTCTGTGTACTCTGTTCTTGTCGAGGAAGAAGTACCCTTCTTTCTGTTGTCGGCATTCGAGTAGGAGGTGTTTGCGTCTGTGGAATACGTGTTGTTGGTCGTTCTGTTCTCGACTCAATTGAGTATGAGTATAGATCTACAGGATTTTGAAGAGATTCCTCTTGTATTCGTGGTGATAAAGGAGATTCCACACGAGAAGGACGAGATTGTTGTCGTACATTCCCTCCTTGTAATGGTTCTTCAATACGTATTGGGCTAGGGCGAGATTGCATCTCTGTAAGATTAGTACGAATCTCATTTGTAGAAATCAGAGGTCTCTGTGGCTGTTGAGGGAGAGGTCTTTGTACTCTATTACTTGTAGGATTGCGTACAGTTTGAGATTGTGGAATATATACCTGCTGAGGGCGTTGTTGAGTAGTGCTTAGAGATTCTCTTGGAGGTATTTGAGGTCTTGTTGGTAGTGCAACGACATTATTTTGCTGTGGAATACGAGTTGGGGTTTGCTGAGGAGAAAGAATAGACTGTGTTGGTCGTCTTCTCTTATTCCCACCTTCTATACCCTTTACATTATTTTGATCAACAGGATATTCCATAAAGTCATCTAAAATACGCTGAGTCACCTCACTTTGTCTAATATTTTCTTGCTCCAGACGAGATGGACGTTGAGATAAGGTATTTCTTATAGGCGTTGTAGGAGTCATCACCTGTGGTCTTCTTCCATCAATAGAAGGACGTTCTCTCTCAACCACACCTGCCGGTCTTCTTTGAGTAGTGTCTACACGATTATTGACAATAGGCTGTTGTAGTGATTCTTGTATACGCTGTACTCTTTGTTCCTCAGACTCATCTATAAGTACAGACTGTGGTCTTCGTACGACGTCTCTATTGGGATTACGCAGATTACTTACATAACGCTCTGGCTCCATATAGAGTTCATCTTCAATAAAGCGTGGAGGTGTAACTGGCTTTGGCTTTTCTGGAGCCTTTGGTGCTGGTTTAGGTGGTTTTGGAGCTTTTGGTTTTGGCTTAGGCTTTGGTTTTTCTTTTGGCTTCTCTAATGCAATAACAGGCTGTTTAGGTTCCTCTACAGGCTCTTCTTTATAGAAGTATATTTTTGTATCAGGGATATCATCGTTGACAAAGTTCTCTCCTGTATCCTCTATTTTTTTATTAGTAAAAAAGTCCCCAGCCTTAAATGAAGGAAAAGTAAATGATGAACGTTCTTTTGGTGCTTTTATTTCTTCAATTTCTATAAACTCTGTTTTTCCATTTTCTCCTACAGAGAGTTGAACTCCTTTTTTTCCATTTACTACAACAATCTCTTCTTTTCTACCATCTGGAAGAGTAACAAACTCTTGTTTTCTATTCCATCGCCGTATTGTTTCTATATTGCTTGAAGGAACACGAATATACTTTCTATCCCCATGGACAATAAAGATATCAGGATTTTCTGGCTTATAATCAAAAAAAGATTTCTTTTCAAGAGTAACAGAACTTACAAATCGCTCTGGTTGAGGACTATCCATCCATTCTGCTCTATTAGGATTATCCTTCCGAATTTTCTCTACTGCATCTGAGAGTGTAGAGAACCATGCTTGTTTTGTAATATCTTCTAGTGCTTCTGGATTTTTAATAACAATATTAGATATAGTACGTACTGGAATACACTTCCCAATAGCACATAGTAATCCTTCAGTCCGTAAATTTATCTTTTCTCCTATAGTGTTCGCAGGCAAGATAATCACGATAGGAATTTTTGTATTGTATACTTCAACTTCTTTACTTGGATCTTGTAAGTCTCGTACACGTACACCGTGTGGATAGAGAATATCGATATCTTTGCTAAATTGCTGACTTTTATCCATCAACGTGATATTTGTTGGCAATCCAGACTTCTTTTCAAAATGAGAATATAAATAGAAGCCCTCTTGAGGATCAAGCCAAAGAACAATAGCAGGCTTATATCGTCCTTCCCAAAAATAGTACTGTTCAGTCGAGAACGTAAGATATTCTGGAAATGGAGATGCATACGCATTGATTGCAACTTGTAGCATATAGATAATACATATCGCTATACTACACAATACACGAAAAATATACATTCATCTCCTAATAAATTTACCTATATGATAAGCAAATCTTTCCTCTCTCTTTCATTATACAATGCAATACCAATATCTATCAAGAACTATATCT
>CAMWXW010000126.1 GCA_947178315.1 uncultured Desulfovibrionaceae bacterium
GCCTTAGACATAGGAGCCTGTTATAAGGGCTACCACGGAGATTCTGCGTGGAGCTATGCAGTAGGTACTATTAGTCCTAAGGATAAGCTTTTAATGCAAGTGACTCACGATTCTTTGTTTAAGGGATTAGAACAAGTGCGTGAGGGAGCACACTTAGGTGATGTGAGTGCAGCAATTGGTAACTATGCAACATCCTATGGCTTTGGTGTGGTTGAAGAATTTACAGGACATGGTGTAGGTAGAAATCTACATGAAGATCCAGCAATATTCAACTTTGGAGAACCAGGTACAGGTCCTATATTAAAGGAAGGTATGGTTTTAGCTATAGAGCCAATGATTAATGCAGGTACCAAAAGAGTAAGAATCTTAAGTGATGGTTGGACAACTGTTACTAAAGATAAGTCTAAAAGTGCACATTTTGAGCACACCATTGTAGTGCGTAAAAATGGTTATGAAATTTTAACTACACTATAAAGGAGAATTTATAGAATGGCAAAAAAAGACGACGTTATTGAAATGGAAGGTAAAGTACTTGAGGTACTACCTAATACACAATTTATTGTTAAACTTGAAAATGATCATCAAGTCTTAGCACACGTTTCTGGTAAAATCCGCATGAATAACATACGCATTTTACCAGGGGACAAAGTTACGATTGAATTATCAACGTATGACTTAACACGTGGCAGAATAACTTACAGACATAAATAATATTGGAGGTATTTAAAGATGAAAGTAAGACCATCAGTAAAACCAATTTGTGACAAATGCAAGGTTATTAAACGTAAAGGCCGTGTTATGGTTATTTGCGAAAACCCAAAGCATAAACAAAGACAAGGATAAAAGTAGGAGGAACTAAAATATGGCACGTATTGCAGGAGTAGATATTCCAAGCGAAAAGCGTATAGTTATATCATTACAATACATTTATGGTATTGGTGAACCTACATCTAAAAAGATTTTAGCAGATGCAGGTATATCTGAGGATATCCGTACAAAGGATTTAACAGAAGAGCAATTACAAGCTATTCGTACTCAGGTTGCAAAGATTAAAGTAGAGGGTGACTTACGTAGAGAAGTTGCACTTAATATTAAGCGTTTAATGGAAATTGGATGCTATAGAGGTATTCGTCATAGAAAGAATTTACCAGTTCGTGGACAAAATACAAGAAATAATGCACGTACTCGTAAAGGCCCTAGACATACTATCGCTAATAAGAAGAAATAATAAGGAGGAAATAAATTATGGCACGTAAAGTTACTAAACGTCGTGTGAAGAGAAATTGCCCTACTGGTGTTGCTCATATTCATTCGACTTTCAATAATACTATCGTTACAATCACTGATCCAGATGGAAACGTAATTTCTTGGAGCAGTGCAGGTGCATTAGGCTTTAAGGGTAGTCGTAAATCAACTCCTTTTGCCGCACAAATGTGTAGTGAAGCAGCAGCAAAGGCTGCAGTAGATGCAGGTGTATCTAAGGTTGAGGTTTCAGTAAAGGGTCCAGGTCAAGGACGTGAGGCAGCAATTCGTTCTTTAACTGTTGCAGGTCTAGAGATTACAGCAATCACAGATGTAACTCCAGTTCCTCATAATGGTTGCCGCCCACCAAAGCGTCCAAGAGGATAAGATTTTAGAAGTATTTTTAAATGTTGTATAAAAATATATAGGAGGCCCATTAATGAAAGATTTAAAATTCGAAAAACCTAGAACAAGCATTGAAGAAATTGCTGATCAAGGGAATTATGGTAAGTTCGTTGTATCCCCTCTAGAAAGAGGTTTTGGTATTACTTTAGGTAATGCCTTAAGAAGAACATTATTATCTTCTTTACCAGGTGCAGCTTTCGTTAACGTAAAAATTGAAGGCGCAGAGCATGAATTTCAAAATGTTGATGGAGTAGTAGAGGATGTTATCACAATTATCTTAAATTTAAAGCGTGTAGTTTTATCTGTAGATAGTGAGGATCCTAACTTCGAAACTGTTGTTGAAATTCATAGAGGAGAAGGCGAAGTTACTGCAGGTGATATCATTCACGGAAACGATGTAGTAGTTGTAAATCCAGAACAACATATTGCTACTGTTTCTGCTGGTGGAGACCTACATATGTTCTTAACAGTTCGTAAGGGAGTTGGTTATGTAAGCTCTGCTGCGAATAAAGAATATAACCAATCTGTTGGAGTAATCTCTATTGACTCCATTTATACACCAATTGTCAATGTTGCATTCAACGTTGAAAAAACTCGTGTAGAAAATGTTAACGTAGCTTCATTTGATAAGCTAGAAATAGAGGTTCAAACTAACGGATCTATTACCGCTAAGGAAGCATTAGCTATTGCTTCTAAAATGATGATGGAACATCTACAGGTAATAGTAGAATTGAGTGAGAAGGCATCTGTTACAGATTATATGATTGAAACAGAGGATGACACTCAAAATCGTAAGCTAGAAATGACTATAGATGAATTAGATCTATCTGTTCGTTCTTATAACTGTTTGAAGCGTGCAAGCTTAAATACAGTTGCAGAATTAGCTGCTAAGAGCGAAGAGGATATGATGAAGGTTCGTAATCTTGGTAGAAAGTCATTGAAAGAAATTAAAGAAAAGTTAGAAGCCTTAGGATTAGGCTTTAAGAAAGATTAATCATAAGGAGGATATCAAATATGGCATATAGTAGATTACGTCGTAGTTCAGACCAAAGAAAAGCATTACTTCGTGACTTAGTTACTGATTTAATTTTGAATGGTCGCATTGAAACTACAGAAGCCAAAGCTAAGGAATTAAAAAGATTAGCTGATAAAATGGTCACTTTAGGAAAGACCAATACACTTCACTCCCGTCGTCAGGCTGCTACACTCGTACGTTTTGAGAAGGCTGAAGATGGACAATATGCTATTCAAAAGCTATTTAGTGAAATTGCCCCAAAATTTGCTAGCCGTAATGGAGGTTACACTCGTGTAATTAAAACTGGTTTCCGTCGTGGAGACTCAGCTCCTATGGCTATAATTGAATGGGTTGAATAAAAGCATAAAGGAGCTGTAAAGAAAAAACAGCCAAATAAAAAGGACTTCAAAACAGACAACATACTGTAAAGAAGTTC
>CAMWXW010000127.1 GCA_947178315.1 uncultured Desulfovibrionaceae bacterium
TAATAGTACATTATGCGAAATAGTATTGAATGATACAAAAATTTACGCACTATGTAAATATTTTTTACTATAGTGGGAAACGAATCCCCAATAGAAAGTCAAAATTCATTACTCGAACATTGCCTGAAAGACCTTTTGAAGCAACCTTTGCCTTGCCTGCATCTGTAAAGCGGAAAGAAAAGTCTATTAAAAATCTATCTACTGGAAACGTCATACCTGCCATAACACCCCATGTGAAATCTATACTAGCTAACGCATCAGCTGTATAGCGTTCAACACCGATAACAGCACTTGTATCAGCAAAAAATGTTGTAAAACCTATACCTACACCAATATAAGGTACAAGAGCAAAGTTAGGAATATAGATATCATAGTATACATTTATCATTGGTGCTAACTGATATAGCTTTGTCGTTATGGAATCACTACCAATACTATCTCGCATTCTGGCATCTGTTCTAAATGATATATCAAGCTCAAATCGAATAGGAATTCTACTAAAGTGTACCCCTCCTGCAAGAGACGCTATAAATGTCGCACTTGTACCTTCTGGTTCAAGGACATTCCCTGTATTGCCAGAAACTCGACCTTTTTCTCCTAATGCTACGTTGAGTCCCAATCGTGGCATAATATAGAATATCTCTGCATGAGCTAATGTAGGGAGCAGAAATAGCAGACAACTTATAAAAACAATCAGATAATTTTTTCTACACATCATTATACAACTCCATTGTGATCAATGATAATAGGTGTCTTATCTTCTTTCTTTATTCCAAAGAGTAAAAGTATAGGACTCGCAATAAAAATTGAGGATAATGTTCCAATACATATCCCAATAGTAATTGTTAAAGCAAAAGGAAAGAGTAAATTACCACCTAAAAAGAGTAAGCTTAGTAGGACCAATAATGTAGTTATGCTTGTTAGTATCGTTCTGCTGAGTGTTGAAGTGATACTTTTGTTGATTACAGAGCGTAATTGAGAAACGTCTACAACCTCCTCATTTTTTACATACTCACGTATTCTATCATATACAATAATAGTATCATTCAATGAATAGCCTAATATCGCTAAAAGACCTGCAATAATAGAGAGATCGAATGAAATACCACAGACAATGAGTAGTCCAGAAGTGAGGAGAACATCATGCAATAAAGAGAAAATTGTTCCTAATGCAAATGCAAGTCTACCAAAAATAAAAAGAGCTATTGTAACAATAAGAAGAAGAGGTGTCGCATAGAGAAGAGGGATAGAGAACTTAGCAAAAAGTATAAAGAGAAGGAATAACGCAAGAGTAATAACTATAGGCACTCCCCATTTCTCTTCAAACCTTCCAGATATGTAGATAGCAATGATAAGAAGGGCATAATATAATCCTTCAAGTGCTTTATCCCTAATATCAGAGCTTACCTTTGAACCTACAGTTTCAGAAAGCTCTATAGTCACTGGAATATCAGGAAATGCTTCTTGTAGTGAGCGTAATACTATTTCTGTTGCAGAACCCTCTATATCTTCATTAGCAAAACGAACTGAGTACTCTTTATTTTCACTACCGATTGATTGAATAACAATATCTTTAATAGCAGTTTTTTCTAATGCACTACGGACTTCTTGTGCAGAAACTGGCGATTCCATAGCAAATTGGATAAAAGCTCCTCCTTGAAAATCTACTCCTAAAGGAATACCTCCACGTACAAAAATTGCAATAATACTGATCACAAATAGAAGAAAGGAGAGGATATAAGCATAGCGACACAGCTTAATAAAGTCATAATTAAATGTTCTCCGAAGTATAGTAAATGACATTACAAATCCCTTATATACTAATAGATTTTCTTGGTTTTCTAAGCCAAATTAAAAAACATGTTTTTGATATATATAATGATGTATACATAGATGCAATAATACCCATACCTAAGGTAACTGCAAAACCTCTTACTGGTCCTGTCCCTACTTGATAAAGAATCACAGATGTAAGTAATGTTGTTATATTAGAATCAAAGATAGCACTAAATGCTTTGTCAAAGCCTGCACTCACAGCACTCTCAATAGACTCACCTTTTACAATCTCTTCACGAATACGTTCATATATCAATACATTCGCATCAACTGACATTCCAAGGACAAGCACAATGCCAGCAATACCTGGAAGAGTAAGAGTTGCCCCTACTAAACCAAGTTGCATAAAAAGAAAAAGTAAAGTAAAGAGCATCATACAAGAGGCAAGCAGACCACTCAATCTATAGTATAATGTCATAAAGACTGCAACTAACAGAAGTGCTACTCCTGTAGCAAGTATCCCTTGTTGAATAGATTCTGCACCAAGAGATGGACCAACGATACGCTCTTCTATAACCTCAACTGGTGCTGGTAATGAGCCTGCTCGCAAAATAATAGCTAAGTCTTGTGCCTCTTGTACTGTAAAGTTACCAGATATACTTGCTCTTCCTCCTCCTATTGCCTCTCGTATAACTGGTGCAGAGTATATCACTCCATCAAGAATAATTGCCAAGCGTTTTCCAACTCCATCTTTTGTTATATTAGCGAAACGCTGTGCTCCTTCTTGTGAGAAGATAAGAGTTATCTCAGGCTCACCATTTTGATTAAATGAAGGACGTGCATCTGCAATTCCATCTCCTGTAATCTCAACAGTTTTACTCACTGGAAGAGAAAGATTCTTATCTGTCGCATCAATATAAGGAAGAATATCTACATTAGCACTTGAAAGAGAGGACTCTGTTACAGCATCATGAACAAAGCGAAACTCTAAACTTGCTGTTTGTCCTAACAATGCAATAGCTCGCTTTGTATCTTGTAATCCTGGAAGTTGCACTTGTATTCTATATCCAGATTGTGCTCTAATATCAGGCTCTGCAACGCCAAACTCATCTACTCGATTACGTATAGTACGAATAGCTTGCTCTACAGCAAAAGAAGATATCTCTTCTTCTTTGACTTTTGTATAATGAACCTGATAGATTACAGAACCTCCTTGTTCTATCCTTTCTTCTAAAACAAGATCTGGAAACATCTGGGATACTTTAGAGGTGTCTCTTATACACGTCTGACGCTGCCGAGGAATAGGGAGG
>CAMWXW010000128.1 GCA_947178315.1 uncultured Desulfovibrionaceae bacterium
AAAATATTGATAGGTTACGACATGCTGCAACATATGCACTACTTACACGTCGAGATGTAATTATTATTGGTTCTGTTTCCTGTATTTATGGTCTTGGTTCACCAGAGTACTATGCTAAGCTTATTATTCCAGTTGAAGTTGGTGAGCATTGTACTATGGAAAGTTTGATGCGTCGTTTAATCGATATACAATATAAGCGTAATGACGTTGATTTCCAGCGTGGTACATTTAGAGTACAAGGTGATATACTTGAGATTATCCCTGCGTATCAGTATGCACAAGCGTTACGGATTGAATTTTTTGGAGATACTATAGATGCAATTTCAGAAATAGATCCTATAACAGGGAATAGTATAGCACGTTATGGTAGAACTGTTATTTATCCGGCAAGTCATTATGTTTCTGATAGAGAAAACTTACATCGTGCATCACATGATATTCGTGATGAGTTGCAAATTCAATTGGCTCTTTTTGAAAAAGAAAATAAACTAGTTGAGTATCAACGCTTAGAACAACGCACTCAGCTTGATTTAGAAATGATAGAAGAAATGGGATATTGCAATGGTATAGAGAACTATTCTAGACATCTTGATAATCGTCCCCAAGGCTCACCACCAGCAACTCTTTTTGATTATTTTCCTAAAGATTTTTTACTTTTTGTTGATGAATCTCATATAGCAGTTCCACAAGTTGGTGCTATGTATAAAGGAGATAGATCTCGTAAGACGACGCTTGTTAATTATGGTTTCCGTCTTCCCTCTGCACTTGATAATAGACCTCTTACCTTTGAAGAGTTTGAAGCTAGAACAGGGCAAGTAATATATGTATCAGCGACTCCTGGAGATTATGAGATTGAACGCTCTCAAGGGCTTGTGGTAGAACAAATTATTCGCCCTACAGGTTTACTTGACCCCACCGTAGAAATAAGACCTACTAAAAATCAAATCGATGACTTATTAGCAGAGTGTGTTGAACGTGTACAAAAAAATGAGCGTGTTCTTGTTACTACACTAACAAAACGCATGGCAGAAGATTTAACAGAGTATTGTGTAAAGCATGGTGTTATTGCTAAATATTTGCATTCAGATATAGATACTATGGAACGTATGGCAATAATTCAAGCTCTACGTCGAGGTGAGTGTTCTGTTATTGTTGGTATCAATCTTTTGAGAGAAGGTCTTGATATTCCAGAAGTTTCTCTTGTAGCAATTCTTGATGCAGATAAGGAAGGATTTTTACGCTCTGTACGCTCTCTTATTCAGACATTTGGGAGAGGTGCTCGTAATGCAAATGGTAAAGTTATTCTATATGCTGATAGAGTTACTGAATCGATGAATACAGCAATATCAATTACGCAAGAGAGAAGGAAACTTCAAGAAGAGTATAATACACAGCATGGTATTGTTCCTGTTACTGTTTCAAAAGCTATAGAAACACCTTTTGAGTTACTTTATCCTACAAAGGTAGAAGAAGAAGCAAAACAAGCACAGAATATGTCACAAGCAGACGCATTGCTTGCACTTTCTTCTCAACAATTAGAAAAACAATTGAAAAAACTTGAAAGAGAAATGAAAGCTTATGCAAAAGAACAAAAATTTGAAGAAGCTGTAAAAATACGGGATTTAATCAAAGCAGTGCGTGAAAGAATGAAGTAAACTATGTAATTTTTATAAGTTCTTTTCTAAAGCAGATTTCTATATGTCTTCACTCTATGATGATATTATTAGTGAAATTTCTATATTTTAAGTATAATTCGCAATAGATTGATGTAGTTTATCTTCTAGTTGAGAAAGCATAATTTGTGATAAATATTGTTCTAGCAATAGAGTAAATTCATGTAATGTATCATCTAGTACACGGTGAATATTTTGACCAATAGGGCATGCTTGACATGGATTTGTATGAAAGTTAAAAAGACCTTCATCTATAGATGTAACAGCATGAAATATATCAAGAAGAGAAATAGAGTTAGTAGGTTTTGCAAGTGTACTACCACCAGAACCAGACTTTATATGAATGAGATTAGCTTTTTTAAGTTTACCTAGAATGCGACGAATAATAACAGGATTGACATTGACACTAGAAGCAATAAATGTTGAGGTAACTTTATACTCTTCGCTATAATAAGCAATACATAACATGCTATGGATAGCAATAGTAAAACGTGAGGTAATTTTCATTATAGATACCTTTGTTTTTTATATACGTTATATGAATATCTATGTCAAGATTTAGAGATAAATAGTATAAATAGATTTTATTGTAACTATTGACATTACAACAACTATTTTGTATCTTACTAGATGTAACAAGAATAGTTACAACTAAATTATATAACTAAGGTAAGATACTATGAATATAGCAGTTATTGGTGCAAATGGTAAAACTGGCTCACTAGTAGTGAAAGAAGCTCTAAAGCGGGGGCATAATGTTACAGCAATCGTTCGGGATAAAAATAAAGTAAACAAAGAACTTAGTGTAATAGAAAAAGAGATTGCAAATCTTACAAAAGAAGATCTAGAAAAATTTGATGTTATTGTCAATGCCTTTGGTATATGGGAAGAAAGCAAATTCGACTTACACTCTGTATATACAAAACATTTATGTGATTTACTTTCTGGCACACCAATTAGACTTATCATAGTTGGTGGAGGAGGGAGTCTTTACGTAGATTCTTCTCATACTACACAAGCATATGATACCCCAGAATTCCCAGATATATATCAAGCTATAGCCCGTGCTGCTGGAAAAGCTCTAGCAGAAGTGAGAAAAAGAGACGATGTTCAATGGACATATTTTAGTCCTCCATTAGAGTTTGATGCAGAAGGTATACAAACTAACTCTTATATAGTAGGTGGAGAAGAACTTATTTTTAATAAAGATGGAAGAAGCTATATAAGTTATCCAGATTACGCTATTGCTCTTGTTGATGAAATAGATACTCCTAAGCATATCCAAAAACGCTTTACTGTTATCTCTGAATAATACAATAGAACATATATATCTCATATTCTTGAGATGTATATGGTTTTTCATATATCTATTGCTCTTATTTATTATATCATGCTATTG
>CAMWXW010000129.1 GCA_947178315.1 uncultured Desulfovibrionaceae bacterium
ATACAGAGACATAATTGAAGTATACTAGAAATATAGTCTTGCACTATTGTAGCATAGCATATCGTTCAAGAGGTATGATGAATAGATTACTATCCTTTTGTTTAGCAAACTCTTTAAGTGCAGAGAGAGTTGTTGGAGCAAGGTGTCCTATTGCTATAGCTTTACCATATTTTTGTGCAATGCGTTGTGCTTTATAAAGAGCTTGTAGTGTATCCTCTACAGTGCGGATATTATCAATAAAGATGCTCCTACTAAATGTAGTATACTGAAGACGTTGTGCTGTACTAAAGAGAAGAGATTTTGGGTGAGTAAGGCTATCCACAATATAGAGACTAGGACGAAATTTCATAACAGAATGAAGAAAAAATTCAATAGAGGTACGATTTGTTGTGAATAATGAACCCATATGATTGTTGATACCAATAGCATTTGGAACAGCAAGAAGAGCTTTATGAACCTGTTGTTCTATTTGTTGAGCAGACATAGTTGTTAGAAGTGCTCCATTTCCTGGGTTTACTTTAGGATATCCCACAGGTTCCATTGGAAAATGAATAATCGTTGATGCTTGTAGTGTCTGTAAATGATGTACACTTGACTTCGTTTGGGAAGCAAAAGGCCATACAGCAAAGGTAAGTTTTATTGGCATAGTGGTAAAATCTTTGAGTAGCTGATAATTTTCTCCAACATCATCAATAATAATAGTGAGATACTTAGATTTAGTAGATTGAGCTAGCTTTGTGATATGTGCATGGATACTATGTGTCGGTATATCATCGATATATAGAGTACATGAGCTACTATATTTTTTTACCGTAATTCTTGGGGAAAGAGAGTGTATTGCTGTAATAAAAATATGAAATTCATCTAATGAAGAAAATGTAACTGCTAGTTCCTGCCATAGGTAAGAGAGGTTCTCTTTTTTCTTACGTTCAGAAGATATAAGTCGTACTGTGTTATCAGCAAGAGTATACTCTGTTGTATATCTAGCAAGGAATGTATCAATAGCATCAAGTGTATTTGAAAAAGAAGGGTGTTGTATTGCTAATGAATATTGTATAGCATACATCATAGAACGTACTTCTTGACTTAGAAGAGGTGTATTCGTAGCATAAAGAGGAGTACTCATGCTATGCAATAGGTAGCATAACATGAGTGTGAGAAGATAAGGTAATCTATTATTGAGCAACTTTTGTTATCCTAGGAAGACCTTTTAATATTTCTAATGCTGTTCGCAACTGATTATCTTGTATAAGAATTGCATTTATTTCTTCTTGCTTTTCATTTTTTTCTTGTTGAAGAGTTGCTTTTTTCTTCGTTTGTTTTGCATCACTATTTTCTATATGCTTTGCAAGATTCTCTTCTCTTCTTGTATTTTGTGAAGTCAAGAACTGTACTTGTTCTTTTGTAAGAGGAATAAAAGGGACATAGATATCAGGAGTAATTCCTTCTGCTTGTATAGAGATATCATTTGGGGTGTAATAAAGAGCTACAGTAAGTTTTACACCACTTCCATCACCAAGTGGTAATACATGTTGAACAGAACCTTTTCCAAATGTTTTTTCTCCAACAATAACAGCTCGTTTGTGATCTCGTAAGGCACCTGCAACTATTTCTGAGGCAGAAGCTGTACCGGAATTGACAAGTACAACAATAGGTAGAGTAGTATCTGTACTTTGTGCTTTTGCTTGATATACAATATTATTTGATGGATATCTTCCTTTAATAGAGACAATACGTCCTTTTTGGAGGAACATATCGGAGACATTTATAGCTTGATCGAGTCCACCACCTGGATTGTTACGTAAATCAAGAATAATTCCTTTTGCACCTGATTTTTTAGCTTCATCTAAGGCTTTGTGCATTTCTTCTGTTGTTTTATTACTGAATCGTGTAAGCTGTATCCACTGATATTTATCTATTGGGTGTGAATATACACTGATGAGTGGAATTGCTCCTCGTTTTATATTAAATACTGCACGAGAGTCATCGAGCTTCTTAGTGACAATAAGTTCGACGTTTGTTCCTTTTGGACCTCGTATTCTACGGATAGCTTCTAAAGGAGAAAGGGTAGAAACAGGAACACCATCAATAGCGATAATTTTATCTCCAGCTTTGAGTCCAGCTTTATCTGCAGGTGAGTCTAAAATAGGAGAGACGACAACAAGAACACCATCTTTTGCAGATATTTCAACACCAATACCAAAGAATTCTCCTGAAATATTTTCCTGTATTTCTTTGAACTCTTCTTTTGAGAGAAATGCAGAATGTGGATCAAGATTTTCTAGCATTCCCTTTAATGCACCATCAATAATAGTTCCTCTCTCTTCTTTTTTGACATAGGTTCGTTCAACAAGATCCAAGACATAGCTAAATCGTTTAAGAGCTTCTAATTTCTCATCGGAATCATTTTGTAAGCCTTGCTCTTGAGAGTTTGTAGTATTTGTTTCATTTGCATAAAGAGAAGGAATACTCTTCATACATAAAGATATGATGGTAATAACAAGAAAAAAAACACGAACGAGATAAGCCTTATTTTTATACATGATACTTCCCTTTAGCAGATGATAAAAAATTACTTTTTAAACCATGAAGTTGGATTGATAGTAGTTTCATTTTTCCGTAATTCAAAATATAAACCATCAGAGTTAACTGCTGGATAAAATCCTGTTGTACCGAGTATTTCTCCTTGCTTTATTTTCTTGTTTACAGCAAGAGGGGCAGAGGATAAAAAAGCATAAACAGAGTAATATAAATTTCCATGTGCAATAATAACGACTCTACCAAATCCACGTAATATGTCATTATGGACAATAGTTCCATCAGCAACAGCTTTTACTTGAGCACCTTTTGCAGTAGAAAAACCAACACCTCGTACAGGAGGAGAAGCTTTCGGGTTATATTGGATAGTGATTTTACCAAGTACAGGTTTAGGCAATTTGCCCTGTGTACTACTTGTTATTTTACCTATATTTAGTTTTTCTTGCAACTTATTTTCTATAGATACAATAATTTTTACGATATCTTTACGCTCTTCCTCTGCACTTTGCTTGACTTCTCTGATATCTTGAAT
>CAMWXW010000130.1 GCA_947178315.1 uncultured Desulfovibrionaceae bacterium
GTGTTAGGGTAACCTTGAATATGAGTATCTTTTCATACAGAATAGGGCATCATATTGTAGTATATACTAGTTTTTATAATGATTGAGGAGTTCAGATGTATTTTGTATCACTTCTTCTGTTAGATATATCATTTATTCTTGCTCTTTATGGTGCAGGGATTGTCTTATGGGATTATAAAGGGAAGAGAACATATAATAATGTTACTATGTTAGAGCAAGGTTTTAATATCATTATTGGAATATATGTTGTCATCTCATGTGTTTTGCTTCAGTCTCTTATGATGTCTGATTTTACTCTTGTCTATACAGCAAGTTATACTAATAGAGAGTTACCGTTCTTGTATAAAGTAACAGCTTTCTGGGCAGGACAAGCCGGTTCAATGCTCTTCTGGACAAATGGTATTATTTTCTTTGCATTTCTTTTTAGAAACTCACACTCATATAAAGAGCTGAGTGATGAAACAAAAACATGGTATTGGTTTTTCTTATCAGTCTTTATTGCGTTCTTTGCGTTCTTAATTGGGACATGGAATAATCCTTTTGTTATTCAAACACCCGCACCACAAGATGGAGCAGGACTCAATCCATTATTGCAAGCTGTTGCTATGATTATCCACCCACCAATGTTGCTTTTAGGATATGCTGGAATGATTATCCCTGCATGTGTTGCATTGGCATCATCTTTTTCTACAGTAAAAGAAAGCACCCCTTGGGTTGAAACAGTGCGAACATCAGTATTACTTCCATGGATGTTTCTTTCTGGAGGTATTGTTCTAGGTGGTTGGTGGGCTTATATGGAATTAGGCTGGGGAGGATATTGGGCATGGGATCCTGTCGAAAACGCCTCATTCTTACCATGGCTTGTATCTTCTGCCTATCTACACACATCACTTGTCCAACGATATCGAGATAAACTCCATCGTATGAATCTCTTTTTAATAACACTCGTTGCTTTGACAACTATTTTTGCAACCTATATTGTACGTGGAGGTATAGTTGAGTCTGTACACGCATTTGCAGGAACTGTCGGCACACCTCTTCTCATCTTCGTTATAGTTGGTATTTGTGTTTTATCGTATATTGTATATGCAACACCTCCTCAGAATGATAATGTTCTTGATGGAATCAATAGTAAAGAGGCTCTTCTTGTGCTTGTGAGTTGGTTCTTTTTAGTTGCTGCAGTTATCATAACTCTTGCGACGTTATTCCCTGTCTTTACACGCGCCTTTGCAGATCGCTCTATTGGTTTAGATGTTAAATTCTATAATGATGTTGTCTTACCTCTCTTTATTGTCATTACTATTTTACTTTCACTTTGTTATGCAATGACATGGAAACAGGGATTGCGTTCTAAAAAAGAGCTTATCATGCCATCTGTTCTTGGTATTGTTGCAATTGTGATATCATACATTGCAGGCTATAGACAAGTGAGTGCACTTCTTGGTATTGGTTCTGCTATTGCTATGTTCTATACAGCTAAGATATTCTTCTTTCCTTCTCAATATAAATTCCTCTCACGTCGATATATTGCAGCTACACTTGTTCATTTAGGCTTTGGTATTATGGTGTTTGGGATAGCGTTCTCTGGACCATTTAAGGAAGAAAAAGAAATAGTATTGAAACCAAATCAGAGTGTCATGTTTGCTGGCTATAATGTAACATATACAGAGCATGAGTTTACAACAATTCCAGAGTTTACATACTATAGAGCTGTTTTGCAGATTACAAAAGATGGAAAAGACTATGGAGTGTTAACACCAGAGAAAAGAATCTATCCTAAATATGAAAGTATGTCTTTTGCTGAAGCATCTGTTATTCCTAGCCTTTATAAAGAACTCTATGCATCTCTTCTCAATGTTCAAGAAGATAATACCGTCTTTATCAATATCAGTGTGCAACCATTTGTTAATTGGATATGGATTGGTGCTATCATTTTAACATTCTCTCCTATTATAGGTCTATTTGATAGAAATAGAAAAAAAGAGAATCGTGAATAGAAATATATAACTCAGGTTATCTTTTTCAAGCATGGATATACATGCTTGGAGAAGAAGCAATTGATATACAATCCTCTTCTTGAAAATAAGTACTCTCTTAAAAGCGTATAGTAAAAAGTCGAATAATATAAAATTACTGTTTAATTAAAGATATATCTATCTGTCATTTTCTTTAATATACTCTAAAATACACTATCTCGATATAAAAATAAAATCGGATATTTCTTTCTCAATATAGGATATCCTAGGGAATCCACTTGTTGTAGAGTCATATTATAGGTCTATCTTAGGTTAGGAAGAAAGGAAATCATCAAGATATGCAGTTATATATGCTGTTAGAGTGTATAGTATGTTTTTGAGTATTTTTTGTCTAATCCTATGATGTGGTAGAATTATCATCATCAGATATTGGAATATGTTCTAGCTCATCAACAAGTTCTTCTCTTCGTTTACGCTCTCGTGCATTTTGTAAGAGAAGCATGGCTCTGCTTTCTTGATATTTCCTAATAATAGGAAGAGAGATATAGTACACAAGAAGTGAGAGAGGTGTTCCAAGGATAATTCCACCAAGACACATGCGTAGAAAAATAGTTCCCCCTTGTTGAATAATCTTTAGAAGTGTAAGGTGTTCCTTATCAAAGAGTATAGTCTGTGAGGTTGGAAAAAAAGAGTTTCCAATATACCAAAGAAGCATATAAAAAGGAATGAGATTGAGTGGGTTTGAAATAAAACTTCCAATAAAACCAGCGAGCTTACTTGCACGAAGTATTATAGCAAGAGGAATAATAACTGCTGTCTGAAGAGGAATAATAGGAAGACACCCTATAAATATTCCAAGAGCAAGTCCTCGAGATATCTGCTTTGGGGTTGCTCTAATGCGCATGATGCGTAAATAGATGTAGCGAGAGCATCGTTTTATGCGCTCTTTATATGAGCGAGTAGATTTATTCATGGAGTTCTCACCAAAAAACTTTTATGTAGTATACATTATTTAGAGATCATATACAATATATTTAGCTAATTATATGGAAATAGAGCTAAGGTAT
>CAMWXW010000131.1 GCA_947178315.1 uncultured Desulfovibrionaceae bacterium
CTTATGCACATAGTAATCCAAGTGGTGGGAGTTCACATTTTAGCGATTTCTTTGAGTCTATTTTTGGAGGAGGATTTTCTCAATCTTCTTCTTTTGGTGGATTTCCTTCCGGTTTTGGAGGAATGGGAAATTTTGATAACTTTGGTATGCATGAAAATTTAGATAGATCCTTTGAACTAGAAGTTACACTTGAAGAAGTTGCATCGGGAGCTAAAAAGCCTCTCAGTATACGAGAGCAGGGGAGTGGGACTACTAAAAATCTTGAAGTAACTATTCCTCAAGGAATACAGAATCATGGTACAATCAGATTAAAGCAACAAGGAAATACAGGAAGGAATGGCAAAAAAGGAGATTTATATATAACGATACTCTATAAAAAGCACCCTTATTTTACTGTTGAGGGAAAGAATATCATATATACACTTCATGTAGAGCCTTGGGTTCTTGTATTAGGAGGAAATGCTCATATACCCACCTTATATGGTAATGTTGATTTATCTATCCCTCAAGGTACTAAATCAGGAGCGAAATTTAGAATGCAAGGTAAAGGTTTAGGTAAGGGTGATGATAAAGGTTCAATGTTTGTCGTTGTTCAAGGAGATACATTACCACAAACAGTAACACCAGAGCAAAAAGAGGCTTGGGAAAAGCTACGAGCACTCTATGAGAAGAAATAGCTTAATATAGAAATATTTTCAAAAAAGAAAATATAAAATACGTTCTAATTATATAGAATGGACAATACAAAAAAAGATACACTATTGGGCTTATAGTGTATCTCCTTACTGTTTGTGATAAAGAAGGATAGTATTTATACTGTTAAAAGGACATCGGTATTTTTTGTTGTGAGAACTGAACCTGTACCTCGTACTACCGTAGTTAGAGGATCATCATCTATCATAACTTTAAGATTTGTTTTCTTACTTATTACTTCATCAAGACCACGAAGAAGAGAGCCTCCTCCTGTCATCAAGATATATCCACCATATATATCTTTTGCGAGTTCTGGTGG
This sequence comes from uncultured Desulfovibrionaceae bacterium, assembly GCA_947178315.1. GTDB lineage: Bacteria > Desulfobacterota > Desulfovibrionia > Desulfovibrionales > Desulfovibrionaceae > CAMWXW01. Next base: position 1,013 of record CAMWXW010000131.1, read on the forward strand.
ACAACTCTCTAGTGCTTTAAGAATACTACGCACTATTTGCTGTACTGTAAGACCTAAGGCTTGTACTACTTGTTTATCAGTCATAACTATTCTTCGAGGAATACCTGTTACAAGATCCTTTCCTGATACTTGCATTGAAATCGTTTTTGCTAACGGTTCTGCAGCACCTATTGTTATTTTAATCTCTTCTGCCATACTTTCTCCAATATCAAGACGAAGTTCATCATGACAATATCTTTGTATAGCTTCATTCATTGCATCACCTGCAACTCGAAGAGACTCTCCATAGGATACAGAAGAGAGAGAAATCAAGGCTATTTCTGTTGTACCTCCTCCTATATCTATGATGAGGTTACCTATTGGCTCTGTAATTGGGAGATTAGCACCAAGTGCTGCAGCCATTGGTTCTTCTATAAGTTTAACTTCTCTAACACCAGCTTGTAATGCAGATTCAATAACAGCTCTCTTTTCTACTTGAGTAGCTCCTGTTGGAATACAGATTACCATACTTGGGCGTATAAATAAAAAGCGACCAAGAACTTTATGAATAAAATAGGAAATCATATTCTTAGTAGCTAAAAATTCTGCTATAACTCCATCTTTCAAAGGACGGATTACTCGTATATTTTTTGGGCTTTTACCAACAAATCGTTTTGCTTCTGTTCCAATTGCTATGATATTATCTGTGTGATTATCTATTGCTATCACAGAAGGTTCGTTTAATATTATACCATCTTCTCGTGTATAGATGAGCGTATTTGCCGTGCCTAAATCCAGTGCTATATCCTTACCAAAAAGTCCCATGAACTTCTTCATGCTAGCTTTCCTCCATAGTACTTTATAGAGGATAGTTGTGTACGACTTTATAGAATCAACGTTGCTGTGCTTTTACTTCCATGATTGTTAAATACATGCCTAAGTAATCTGTCACTACAGTTATAAAATCTTTCAGACCTTCACTAACAGTTTTGTTCGTATTATGTAAGAAACATAATGCCCCACGAACTTCTCCTTCCATTTCTACGGGTGCGGCTAGAAATGACGGAAAGAAACCATTATCAAAATCTTTTCCAAACAGAGGTGGCGATTGCGTTACATCATTGCCTTCTACCATCAGTACAGCATTATTCCTAAATACCCAACTAATGGCTCCACTGTGGATTGGATAATATTCTACTGTATTATTCTTCAAAAACAAAACTTCGCTTTCACCTTCTATAAAGTATTGTGTATCACTCGTATCCTTTACCACAAAAACAGCGTAATCATATTTAGTTGTTGTAACAAGAAGTTGCAAAAGCTCTCTTAGGAAGATATCCCAGCGTAAGAATTTTTTTCTCAATTCATACAGTAAGCGTAATGCTTTACAATAGGAAGAAAGTTCCTCACTTTGGGTTTTATATGAGTCTTGTAACTCCATGCTGTCCAGTAAATCGGCAAAAAGATGAATTATCTTTAGCTCTTGCTCACCAAATGTATACTGTCTCTCGCTATCTATACACAGTATGATTCCTCGTGGTGTCTTAAGGGAGACAAAGGATTTCACTGTTGTGCCACTACCTTCTTTGTAGTATACAAGACGTTGTTTATTTCTATTAAAATCATAATTCTTGATAACCAGTGGTTCTCTTCGACGCAGAACTAAACCCAATAGTGAATCACGCTCAGTCAATACCGCTTCATGTTTTAGCTCTCCAGAATACGCAATTCCATTTGTTAGAACATATTCTTGTTGTTCACTGCTACCCTGTGTATCCTTAGGGGCGAATAGAACAACACAGTGTGCATCTAATGCAGTTGCTATGATATTAAGCAGTATCGTACTGTAATCTTTTGACATATTTTACACTCCAAAGTATTTATATATTTATATCATATTCTTCTATAAAATGGAAATATCTTTTTACTATCCTTATCTATTGATTTCTATCACTTTTTACAATTTTACTGTAGCATTGCCTAGTATGTTTTCTACATATGGTTCAATAT
>CAMWXW010000132.1 GCA_947178315.1 uncultured Desulfovibrionaceae bacterium
TCCTTATACTGTGGAAATAATTAGAAATATTAGAAATTTATATTGCTTTAATAGACCTCTTTATTTGGGTATTTCACATAAAACATGGTATCAGGAATCTACACAGCTTTCGTATAGAGAAAAAGAGTCTGCCACAGGAATCACGACAGCACTTCTTGCGTCAATAGCACATATCCATAGAGTCCATAATGTTGCATTGGCAAAGCGTGCATTATATATAGCAAGTCATTTAGCATAAAGGGATATGATGAATTGGTTATTGCATTTACCTTCTACTTGGAGAGACTTTCTTGATATAGTCATTGTCGCTATCTTGATATACCAAATTATAGTCTGGTTACGAGATACACGAGCACTCTCTGCTATCTATGGAATTCTCTTATTAGGTATATTATACTTTGTAGCTAATTATACAGAACTCTATACGCTAACATGGCTTCTTGAGAATTTCTTTGGTTCACTCTTTTTAGTTATCATCATCTTATTCCAACAGGATATTAGAAGAGGGCTTTCTGCTATTGGCTCTCGTAATATGTTCGTACGTAATAGACAATCTAAGGATAACAAGTATATACAGATTTTATCAGAGACGTTGTGGTATCTCTCACAGCGAAGAATAGGTGCATTGATTGTGCTTGAGGGGACAACTTCATTGCACGAAATAATAGCTGGTGGAGTCTTCTTGAATGCAAAAATCAGTCAGCAATTGCTGGTGACTATTTTTATGCCAGGAACTCCACTCCATGATGGAGCAGTTGTAATACGTAATACTCTCATTGCCTCTGCAGCATGTATTCTACCATTAGCGAATATCACTGGGCAAAGCTTTGGAACACGGCATAGAGCTGCAATAGGTATTACAGAAGAAACAGATGCTATTGTACTCGTTGTTTCTGAAGAGCGAGGTACAGTGAGTATAGTGTATAAAGGTCAGTTGCGAGTTATAGAGCCGACTTTACTTATGCAGGAATTGCAGAAATGTAAGGAGGCATACTGATGAAACGCTTTCATATCTTTTCTTTTCTCCTTGCCCTCCTTATCAGCTGTATTTTATGGTATATGGTGATTGGTAGAGAGCTTGTTGACACAATCGTAGAGATGCGTCTTGATTATCGAGGTATTCCTTCTGATGTAATCGTTCGCTCTGGGCTTGAAAATAAAGTACGTCTTCGTATTCGAGGTCCACAAGGACTCATTACTAATCTCAATACTAAAAATGAAGCTCATGTTGTTGATTTATCCAAAATTAAACCTGGAAAGAGTGTTGTTCCTCTCAATATCACATCGCCACATACTGCATTTTCTATTATGGAAGTATCTCCTTCAAGCTTAGAGTTAGATGTCGATATGATTGCAGAGAAGAAAGTTCCTGTTGTTGTACAATTCTCTGAAGTACTTTCTTCTGATATCACTATATTGCATACCAAAGTCTCTGAACATGTCATTACGCTACGTGGGCCAGAGAGTATATTAGCTACGATAAAAGAAGCTCCTATTGTTATCGAGCTACCAGATAAAATGCAAGATGGATATGTTTCTTTTACTCTCTCACCAAAGATACCAAGAGATGTTGAAGCTATCCCTCCTACTATTGTTGCATCAATTGAGTTTCAGATTACCACAAAGACTGTGAGTATTGTTAAAGAAATCTCTGTTCGAGGAGTCGATGGATTATGGGATACAGTGGTCAAACCACAAGAAGTCACTGTAAAAGTCACTGTGCCTGCATCTATGAAAATGTCGGATATTAAAAAGAGTATAGAGGCCTATGTTATGCTCCCTCGCTTTATTAAGCAAGGGTCTACACGACTTCCTATACGTATCCAGAGTTCTGAGTTTATACAGGTTACTAATACACAACCAAAGGTTGTTACGATAACTATTACGCAATCAGAATAATATGCTCTCGACTGCTATGTTATTTTATATCTACTAGATATTGCTATTGAATACACCTTGTGATATCATTGTACTTATGAAGAATGAAAACATAGGTATAGCAAAAGAAGGATATCCTTTTATTCTATTGTGTGCATTATCTGCACTTATCTGTGGACTAGTAGGTTTTAGACTATGTTCTCTCTTATTTTTGTTTGGAACATGGTTTTCTTGTTTTTTCTTTCGAGATCCAGAGCGTGTTTTACCTTCAAAAGAAGGGAGTGCTGTGAGTCCTGCTGATGGAAAAATTATTAAGATTACTTCTGCATATGATCCTTATACCAATCAAGAAGCTATGTTAGTTTCTATTTTTATGAATGTATTTAATGTTCATGTCAATAGAAGTCCTATTGCTTCGACTATTGAAGATATCACATATCATGAGGGTATGTTCTTAAATGCTTCATGGGATAAAGCAAGTACAGATAACGAACGCTGTATGTATTCTCTTAAAGCAATAGATGGTACTCATTGGACAATGATTCAAATTTCTGGGCTTATAGCTCGTCGTATTGTATGCCGAGTAGGTGTAGGTGATTCCCTTGAGCGTGGAGAGAGATATGGTCTGATACGTTTTGGTTCTCGAGTAGATGTATATATTCCAAAAGAATATACTCCTTCTGTCGCTATAGGTGATGTTGTCTTTGCCGGACAATCTATATTAGCAACAAAAAATATATAGTTCATTCCTTATGGATACCAAGAGTGATATATGAAAGACCTTGAACATAAACACCCTCACCCAACAATTTATATTCTGCCTAATCTTTTTACGACTGGGAGTATATTTGTTGGCTTTCTTGCTATGGTATATGCTGCAGCAGGAAATTTTACTCTTGCAAATATGTTAATTATATTTGGAGCTTTTCTTGATGGTCTTGATGGAAAAGTTGCTCGGATTACGAATACAGCAAGTGAGTTTGGTGTTCAATATGATTCTTTAGCCGATGTTATTACTTTTGGTATCGCTCCTGCATTTATTTCGTTTCAATGGAAGCTTTTTGAGTTCGGTAGATTAGGGCTTGTGATTGCTTTTCTCTATGC
>CAMWXW010000133.1 GCA_947178315.1 uncultured Desulfovibrionaceae bacterium
AGACACTCTCTTATAGTAGGAAAGTCGTTCTTTAGAATCCACTATATACTCTTCTGGAATATAGCTAGGTATTGTTAGAGTTAATACTACATCATGTGCTTTCTCAACTCTAGCATGTGTATTATGAGATCGCAATTTAGCTACCTCTTCTTCTAATATCTCTAAGTATAACTCTATACCTATTCTTTCGATATGTCCGGATTGTGCTTCTCCTAGTATATTACCTGCACCACGTATACGTAGATCTTCCATAGCAAGTTGAAGTCCTGCACCTAGGTAATCAAGAGAAAGAATTGAGTGTAGTCTATCCATCGCTATCTCTGTAAGCTCATGCTTTTCTGGAATAAGAAAATACGCATAGCCTTGTCTCTCTCCTCTTCCTACTCTACCTCGTAATTGATATAATTGATTTAATCCGAAGGTATGTGCAGACTCAATAATAATTGTATTTGCAAGAGGAAAATCAAGACCTGACTCAATAATTGTTGTCGCTAGTAAAATATCTATTTCTCCTTGCCAAAATGCTCTCATATTCTCTTCAAGCGTTTCTTCATTCATCTGTCCATGGACTATTCCGATACGGGCTTGAGGACATAATTTTTGTATATACCTCATTCGCTCTTCTATACTATGAACTCTATTATATACCCAAAAGACTTGTCCTCCTCGCTCTAATTCTCTGTATAGTGCTTCTGTAATACGGCTATCACCATACTCACACAGAATACTTTCTACTGCTTTTCTCTCCAGTGGAGGAGTTTCAATAACAGAAAGTTCTCGTATACCAGACATTGAAAGTTGTAATGTACGAGGAATAGGAGTCGCTGTAAGAGTAAGTGTATCTATAGATGTACGTAAGAGTTTTAATTTCTCCTTATGACGTACTCCAAATCTATGCTCTTCATCTAATACAAGAAGAGAAAGATTAGGAATTTCAATATCTTTCGAAAGAATACGATGTGTGCCAATAACAATATCTATACTTCCATTAGCTAAGCCTTCTATTACTTTTTTCTGCTGTGATTTCGGTACAAAACGGTTGAGTAAACCAACTCGTAAAGGGAGCATAGCTATTCTATTCTGCATAGTCTGATAATGCTGTTCTGCTAAAATAGTCGTTGGACAAAGGAATGCAACTTGTCTACCATCTAGTGCAGCGCGTACACATGCCCGTATTGCTACTTCTGTTTTTCCAAAACCAACATCTCCACAAACGAGTCTATCCATTGGTCGTTCACTATCCATATCTGCTAAGACGTCTTCTATTGCTTGTGCCTGATCTGGAGTCTCTTCAAAAGCAAATGCTATCTCAAATTCTCGATAGAGTTCTGTATATGAACCGTATCTATATTTTTGTGCATACGAGCGTTGAGCATACATTGCAACGAGATCATGAGCTATTTTTTCTATTGATTTTCTTGCTTTTGAAATGGAATTCTTCCATCCACTACTACCTAAACTATCAAGAGCTACATGTTCCTCATTGGAATTATATATTTGAATAACTTCTATTTGATATACTGGAATATATACCTTATCTTCATTTGCATATTCTAAAAGAATATAGTCATTCTCTGCACCTCCTACTCCTATTCTATGTAAGCCTCGATATATGCCAACACCATAGTCTTTATGGATTACATACATTCCTTCTTGTAATTGTGCTGATTGCTGTAATCCCTTAAAAGAACGCTTTCTCCCTCGTTTTTTATGATAATTGGGGTAGAGCAACGATTCTGGGATAATCATAACTTCTGCAAATGTAAGAATACTTGCTTTCTCTATATCTCCTATGGTACAGAATATCCCTTGTTTGTCCAAAGAATATTCTGTCATACATAATATATCTTCCTCTTGTGCAAGAGAGATAAAGGCATCTCTATTTCTATGTGTCTTAAAAACGAGAATTATTTGCTTATATTCTTTTTTCCATATATGGAATTGCTCAACTAATGTCTTCCATGGTTTTTCCATAGCTGTTTTTCCAGGACAAAGCTCTTGAAAGCTATGGAGTGTTTTCTCTTCTAAAATAACTGATTCTCGTTTAGTCGAAATACTTTCTACAGATATCATTTCCTTACGGAGTATGTATTCTTTTGCATTATGAGATATCTCCAACATACAGGCATCAAGAGAAAATCGTTCTGCTACAGAGAGATTATATTTTTCTATCTCTTTTTCTGCTTTCTCTAATGCTTCCCCAAGAGGAGTATCATCTATTCTTAGATATAAGGTATCTTGAGGCAACCAATCAAATATCGTATGCTCTGTTTGCATATAAAAATGAGGAGGAGCAATATTGATATTTTTCTCCTTTATCGTATGTACAACAGAACTATATTGGGGAGGTAGTTGTAGTCTATATTCTTCTTGTTGTTCATTTGTAAAGCAACCGAAATGGATAGGATACAAGGTATGAGAAGGAATTCTCTCTATAAATCTCTGCGACTCCTTATTAAAAACACGGATATCTTCTATAGTATCACCAAAAAATTCTACACGCAGAGGTAATGCTTCTACAATACCCTTCTTAGTAACACAATATGTATCAGGTGGATAGATATCAACTATATCTCCACGATATGCCATCTCACCTACTCTATGCACCATACTTGTTGTTGTATATCCATATGAACTAAGAATAGTAAGAAAATGCTCATAGGATAATTCCATTGTTCTATATATTTCTAATGAGTTGTCTAAAAAAAGATGAGGTGAAGGAAAATCAGAGAGAGATTGTGTATATGGGATAAATGTAAGGAAGGGATTACGATATGCTATCATATAGAGTGCATGAAGAGTATGAGCTTGAAGTAATCCTATATCCTTACTATAATGTTCAATAGCAGGAAAAACAGCATAGTAAGATTCATAGAGTGGAGTCATTATACGAATATATTCTATGATAGATTGCAATTTCTCAGGAGAACCAATAAGAGCAACATGCTGTTTATGTATACTGAGTTCATACAACATATATGC
>CAMWXW010000134.1 GCA_947178315.1 uncultured Desulfovibrionaceae bacterium
GAATACGTATGTATAGCATAAAGCAAAGAGTTCTTTTTATACTTGTACTATGTGTTTTGCAGGGCTGTGCAGTTACCAATATACCGCTTAAGGAGATGACATATTCATCTTCTGAAATCCCTACGGTTCAATGGAAAACTATAGTTCTTGTTTCTTTTAGCGATGCCCGAGGTGTTCAAGGGATTGGCTATACAAATGATGGAGCAGAGATAGTAGCAAAAGGTGATATCTCCATGTGGGCGACGAAAAATTTAGCCTCTGTACTACAAAAAGCAGGATATAGAGTATCTATTGCCTCCTCACTAGAGCAAGCACAACGAGAAAATGCATCGTATATTATTACTGGAGCTATTGATATGTTGCATTTAGAAGTAGCTTCATTTTCTAGTACGGCCTCTGTAAAAGTCACTATACAAGTTATGGCTCCTGGAGGAAAAACGATATCAGAGACATTCTCAGCAAGTCGTTCAGCCGTCACCAATCCTTTTGGAGATACAGAAGCAGAAGTAGTTCTCGAATCCCTATTACAAGCGTATTCAGGGATAACTTCACTCTTACGATAACATAGAGTATAAAAGCATTATTGAGGTAAAGGAGACTAACTATGTATTCAATGATAACACAAGCCACTTTTGAAGAAAGAAGAGAAAAAGTTCGTAAACTACTCTCTACATATGAATTATGTGCGTTGTTTGTATCTGAGCCTGCCAATAGATACTATCTCTCAGGCTTTGAAATGGGTGATATTCATACATATAGTGTCGGAGGCTATGTATTGATTACAAAAGAGGGCAAAGATATCCTCTTTACAGATGCCCGTTATGAAGAGGCTGCATATAGAATATGGGATAAACAACATGTTGTGCTTTACAGTTCTTCTGCACAGGATATTGCAGACTACTTATCTAAAAATGTGCAAGGTGCTATTGGATTTGAAGAATATACAATGTCTGTTGGATTCTACAATACGCTTGCCAAAGAGAATAGTCTTGTTCCAGCCGATTCTCTTGTTCCGAAGGTGAGAGCAGTGAAAGAAGAGAGTGAAATAGAGCTTATGAAACAAAGCGTTAATCTCAATCATATGCTTATGGAGCAGGTAGAAAATCTCTTTTATGAAGGTGTAACAGAGCGAGAGATAGCATGGAAAATAGAACAATTTTATAAAAATGCCGGAGCAAGCCACCTCTCATTTTCTAGTATTGTAGCATTTGGTAAAAATAGTGCGTTGCCTCATTATGATCCAGAAGAAAAAGGAAGTGTATTACATAGTAATATGCCTGTACTTATTGATTGTGGTTGCGTCTATCATAGCTATTGCTCTGATCAGACACGTACATTTTGGTTTGGTGATTCTCCGAGTAAGGAATATGAAACAACGTATGCATTAGTTCATGAAGCACAGCAAAAGAGTATAGAAGGTATACGAGCTGGTAAGACGTGTCATGAGATTTATATGATAGCGTATGAATACTTTGAGCAATATGGAGTTGCCAAATACTTCACACATGGATTAGGACATGGTATAGGTGTTGCTGTTCATGAAGATCCTAGACTTCGTAGAAATATAATGACACCATTAGAAGAAAATATGGTTGTTACAGTAGAGCCGGGATTATACTATCCAGAATGGGGTGGCGTGAGATTGGAGTATATGGTGCGAGTAAGAGAAGATGGGTGTGAAATCTTATAAGTATAGCATCATAATACATAGAGAGGAATCTTTTTGTCTTTAGATACGATAGTGTTTTGAAATCTCTTCTATGACACAAATAATACAGAGAATAAAATAAGCTACCTTATTGAGTGATGTGTATAATGTTGAAAAATGTAATCACTCTTATAGTAAAAGTTACAATTATAAGAGTGTTAAGAAATAAATATTAAAGAAGATATAAGTAGCGATAAAAAGTATCCTGTAATAGAGAAGTGTGAAATGTTTTTATGTTTGCTTTATCAATACTATTCTCTGCTGAATAGGAATAGTAGTGTGAAGCAATATCCTTCTAAAAAAGAGAGGTTACTACCTTCGTAGAGTAGCATCTTGCTCCTCTCTCTAAAGATGATGTTATAGGATACTATTTAATTCGGTTATCATTCGTTTCATTCTGGATTCTGAAATTCCATGTGTCATACATGCGTGTTTAAGATTTTCCATTGGTGCTTTATTGCATTGTAAACAATATAAACCATAGCGTTGCAATATCTTAGGTATAGTCTCATTATTGCGTTCTAAAAGGGATAATATATTGCTTGCTTCTGTTATTTCATCTGATATCTCTTGAGCCATATTTGATCTATTGAGATGTGGATTTTTTTGAAAGTAGGGGGCTTGTAGTAATCTCCAGAACTCTGTATGATAAATATCTGGATTTCTTTCAAATTCGCACCAATAGCCAATAGTTGCCTCGTCCCAAGATTCATTATGTACGCAGATATACATGAGAATCTCACTTGGAATCTTTATTATCAAATGTGCGTTATCTAGGATAGTCTCTAGAAGTCGTAACGTTCCATCTTTTATTTCAAAACTACAACCTAGATCTTTGTTAGCATCTGGTAACACTGTAACATGGAGATCTTCACAAAAAATGATATCTGGTACGCTATTGAGATTCAGAAAGTAGGAGTAGATAGTTTCTCTATCATATTTATATTGCTCTGAGTCTGGATAATTTAGTTTGAATTCATCTCTATCAAATTCTTGTATAATATGTGATTTAATGTGATCCAGAGCATAGAGAGTATCATCTCGTGGTAAAAGAGAAAGTTTTTCTCCAATAAGATCAAAGCTATCTCCTGCAAGTAGAGGAAGTACAGTTACATTGCTAGATTCTAAGTATTCACACACATCATAAATAGTATTTTTTTTGATAAGCTCCATATATTTTGTATGTTCAGGTGTATTTAGTATAAAATGAGAGGCAAAAGGTAAAAAGTATGTTGCATTGTATAATGTACATGC
>CAMWXW010000135.1 GCA_947178315.1 uncultured Desulfovibrionaceae bacterium
TATATATAGTAATTATCTAAAAATATTGAAGAGTTATGACTGTTCTTCTTTTATAGGAGTATTTTCTATATTGATGATAACAGATTCTTTTTCTTCACTCTTATAGACTACATATGTATATGCAAGAGATGTGATAAAGAAAAATAAGACAAACCAAGCTGTGAGCTTTGTTATAGTTTTATTAGCACCACTCCCACCAAAGATTGTTCCAGCATTACTCCCACCAAGAACTGTCCCTATTGAATCTTTCCCTGCCTGCAAAACAACAAGAAAAATAAGCATGAGTGAAACAATGACATGTAATACTAAAATTATTGTTTTCATATCGTCCTTTTTACTCAGCTCTTTCCAATAATACCAGTAAAGGAATCGAGCTGTAATGATGCACTCCCTACGAGTACGCCATGAATACCGTCTATTGCAAGAATCGACGCAACATTATCTTGAGTTACGCTACCACCATATAGAGTATATATGCTTTTACTATATTGATCAAGATTTTCATCTATATATTTTTTTATACTCTGAACACATGTAGCAATCTCATCTACTTGTGGAATAATTCCAGTACCTATTGCCCATAGAGGTTCATAGGCAATACATATTGGAGTTGTTGATTCTTTTGGGAGTGAGGAGAGAACTTGGAGCTGTTGTTCTATTCGCTGTTGTGTTATTCCTAGCTCTCTTTCTTCTCTACTTTCACCTATACACAATATAATACTATACCCTTTCTCTACGGCATATTTAATTTTTCTTGCTATACTATCTTCATCTTCATTAAAGAGTATTCTTCTCTCTGAATGACCTATAATAGCATATGAAACATTAAGGGAATCTAACATAGCAAGCGAGTGTTCACCTGTAACACTACCAGAATCCATAGGATAAAAATTCTGTACACCAAGAGAAAACTGTGTAGGCTTTACAGAAGAAATACTAGGTAGACAAAGTATAGGAGGACAAAGTACGACAGTACTCTGCGTTGGATTATTGACTAGATATTGCTCTAATCCAATAGCATACTCTCTAGCTTCATCTCCTTTTATATTCATTTTCCAATTTGCAATAATATATCGTGTACTCATACAATATTCCCCTTCACATATATACATAAGATACTATAGTTTTTCAAGACACTCAATAAAAACATATGTATTTTCAAATCACTATCATACAATCATACATTGTCGAATTCCACTAACCTTGAACTTAGAGTATGTCTGCATTACTATTGAAATACAAGCTATTAAGACTTCTGAACTAGCAAACGCATTTTTATTCTATTAGCAACACTTGTTCTAATTCTATATAAACCATCATTTAAGAAGAGTAATATCATGAAAATACAACGCTCAGGGTTACCATTTCTTAGAAAGACCAAGGATGCCTTAAAACAAAAAAATCTTAACTCAACATATACAATACAAGTAGCACCAAGACTATCTAATCAGAGACAAGCGTCGTGCGTAGACAAAATACATCTTAAAAAGTATACTACTGCTTATCTTTATAATAAGCCTAACATATGTGTGCTACCAACAAAACGGGGTACACTACCATCTTCTCTTCTTGATACAAGTAGTAAGCTCCGTGTATCAACAGGTAATACCACAATCACGTTATCCAGACAACCTCTAGGCTCATGGGCTGTAGAAATCGATAAAATAGCGCCCTCTTATGTATGCGAAACTCCTATAATAAATAGTATCGTACAAGAAGTAAAAGAAAAAGCATATCGAGGACAAACTCATTATCTCAAATATCAAGAGGCATTACATCTCATTGAAAACATTAAGGATAACACATTAGCCAACATAAAAGTTCTAGAAACACGTATACCTTCTGTTACATCAGATATAGCCCCTGTATTAAAGCCAATCAGTATACTTCAAAAATACTCTACACAGAACTTAGATAGAACAAATAAAGTTGCTGATACAAATATAGAAATAGTAGAAGAACAAGATAATGATGTACAAACAATAACTCAACAGAATTTAGATGCTTTTGTACAACCATTTTCATCTCCTGAGCTTCCTACAGAGTATATATCTAGTTCATTTGCTCGTAAAATTAAAAGATACATCTGTTCAAGCTTCACATCACAGCGTTCATATACTGAGTCTCAACTCGAAAAACTAGAGCAGTGTCTTACTCCTTCTCTACTCAAATATCTAATGAGTGTTAAAGAAGATCTAAATACGACAGGTATCATGAAGCTATATCAAGAGCTAGAGCCTGAAACTATATTATATATCAAAAATACGATGGATAGATTACGTACACAGATACACTATTGCTCTCAACCTGAGACTAAAGGACATCAATCTATCTCTCCTCTAGAACCTTTTGATAACGCTCCACTTCATTCTACAAAGATTACCGATATCTTGCTCTCCGATATTGAACTGTGTATTAAAACACGAATCCAAAACATGTACCCTCAATATGACGAAAAGAAACTTCGTAGTATTATGAAAAGTATATCTACTTCTTTACTTACACAACTTCTTAAAACTCGTGGTACGAGTTACCTCTTCTCTTTAGCACTTATATCTCATACTATACCACGAGATGTATTACTAGTCATAAGAGACGTCATAAAGCACACAAGAGAATATCCCTATGCTTCAAACCTAGTAATAAGTAACCTCCCATCATCTGCATGTGATAGTAGCTTACCTGCCATGTTAATGGAATACATGACTACATATAAGCTTGAACCAGATATGTCTCATGCGTACAGTAGTAACATATGGAATAGATTACCCTTAGAAGAGCAAGAGATTGCAATAAAAGCAATAGAGAAGTCAATAAAAGAGCAAACTATACATCCTGACTTGAAATCGACACTGTATCAGCTTTTACAACATCTATATACTATCTCTGGGTACAAGGTAGAGATACCTAGACAACATCTCCAGAATATCAAGAGTGCTGTACTACACACATTCAATAC
>CAMWXW010000136.1 GCA_947178315.1 uncultured Desulfovibrionaceae bacterium
CTACAATATACAATACTATATCAATCTATATGGAAGTAGTATGAGTACATTACTTTTTGTCACACCCTCAGCGTTAGCAGTTACTTTTTTTGCTAAAATAAAGGAAGAGCAGTGTGAATTGCATATTGCAACTGATATGCGTAGTGTTAAGGCTCACCTTGAGAAACATACTCCCCTTGCTATTATTTCACGACCTCAATTACCGGGCTATAGAGTAGAAGAATTATTTGATTACATGGAACAGAGCAATAAATCTATACCAATTATTGTCTGTACTGATATGGCATCTGTTTTCATTGCAAGAAAATATCTTGATATGGGTGCTATTGATTTTTGGGAAGAGCCATTGGAGTATGAACAAATACGTGCTCTTATTCATCATACTCAATACCTTAAGGAACAGACTACTTCTTCGCAAGAAACTCTCTCTACGCTTGGTATGAATCAGCAGAGTACTCGTACTCCTACATATGTTGAACCTATTGGCTCACACCCTGTAATGAAACGAGTGCTCTCATTGGTTCGTCGCATTGCCTCTTCAAAAGCTACCATTTTAATCAATGGAGAGTCAGGAACAGGAAAAGAAGTCTTTGCAAAATATATCCATGTATCAAGTGATAGAGCAAATAAGCCTTTTATTGCTGTTAACTGTGCAGCCCTTCCAGAGCATCTTTTGGAAAGCGAACTCTTCGGGCATGAAAAAGGTGCATTTACAGGTGCAATAAATAAAAAAATAGGGAAGTTTGAATTAGCAAATGGAGGAACAATACTACTTGATGAGATATCGGAAATGGCAATTGGACTCCAAGCAAAACTCTTACGTGTTCTTCAAGAAGGTGAGATTGATAGAGTTGGTGGTGGTAATGTCATTCCTATTGATGTACGTGTTATTGCCACTACAAATAGAAATTTAGAAGAATGGGTTGCTCAAGGTCATTTTAGGCAAGATCTCTATTTTAGACTTAACGTTGTTCCTCTTACACTTCCTCCACTTAGAGAGCGTCCTACAGATATTATTCCTCTTGCAGAACATTTTTTAGCTATGTATGCACGAGAGTACTCTCTTCATAATACCCGTCTTAGCAATGAAGCTCGGGAATGGTTGCAGACATATCAATTTGCCGGTAATGTGCGAGAGTTACAAAATTTGATAGAGCGTGCAGTACTCCTTTCTGGTGGTGATATCATTTTACCAGAACATTTCCTTATTCACCCAGATTCATGGGCATTCTTTGAAGAAACACAAGAGCAACAGAACTCTCATAATGTTCATATAGAAGCATCTCAAATGGAAACAGCGTTTGTTCCAAAAGCATTGATTCCCTTACATGAAATGGAGCGAATTATGATACTTAAAGGACTCGAAACAACATCAGGGAATAGAACACATGCTGCTGAATTGCTAGGGATATCAGTTCGAACACTACGTAATAAAATCAATGAATACCGTGCATCGGGGTATCATATTGATTGATTATTCTTTTATTATGAGCGTATAGATATAGAATAGTATAAAGTGAGATTGTTTTTACTTTCTATATATGCTATCCTCATGCACTTCTCCTTGTTTAGATAGATATCTATATAGGAGTGTATGAGGACTATATTATGTACAAAGATACAATAGTTGCTATTGCTACACCTATGGGATATGGTGGGATTGGTGTCATAAGAATATCAGGCCCACAAGCACATACATTATTACTTAAACATACGACAAGTACACGGTATAGTCCGTGGAAATTAAAACATACGTCTCTCCTTGATGGGCATGGGAATATCCTTGATGATATTTTAGCTGTGTATATGCCTATGCCAAATACCTTTACTGGTGAAGATGTTGTTGAACTCCATTGTCATGGTAGCCCTATTGTGCTTAAAAGAGCTCTTGAAGCTTTGTTAGAAAGTGGTGCTCGTAGTGCTGAGAGAGGTGAATTTTCTAAACGAGCATTGCTTAACAATAGAATGTCTCTTTCACAAGCTGAAGCTGTTATGGAAGTTATTCATGCTCCTGATACTGTAGCTCTTGCTTTTGCACAAAAGAGATTACAGGGGGCACTTGGAACATATGTCGCAAATATTGAAGCACATCTTACACGGGCTCGTATGGAGCTCTATGTAGCACTTGATTTTCCAGAAGAGGATTTAGAGACTATAGATATAGATGCTGTCTTGTCTGAGTTAGAAGAAGCAAAAACACATATTTCGTATCTTATGAATCAATATCAGCAGAATACCGTATGGCAAGAAGGCGCAACTGTTGTCCTTGCAGGAAGTGTCAATGCAGGGAAATCAAGTTTATTTAATGCTATTCTTGGTATGCATCGTGCTATTGTGAGTCCAATTGAAGGAACAACTCGAGATTATGTAACAGAGCGAATCTCATTACACGGACTCCCTATAACTCTTATCGATACAGCTGGGCTACGCATGACGCAAGATATGATAGAACAGCAAGGAATTGAAATGATGAAGGATTTTGCAAGCCGTGCAGATTGCCTTCTTTTTGTTGTCGATGCTACCCGTGATGGCTTAACACAAGAAGAAGAAGACTTTCTTACCCAATATGCTTCTCGCTCTCTTCTTGTCTACAATAAAATAGATATAGATAGCATTTTACCTTCTATCTTACAAGAACGTTATGATATCCCTACGCTTTCTTGTAGTGCACATACAATGCAAGGAATAGATAGGCTTATGGAGTCGATATACTCTCTTCTTGTTGGAAGTTCTTCTCTTAACCCTGATTATAATGCTCTTGTCCCTAATAGTCGACAATATGCTATCTTAGCTACAGCATCTAAAGGGATAGAACAATTGCGTGATGATTTGCTCTCTGGGCGTCCTCTTGATGGAGTGAGTGCAATGTTGGAGTATATATTACAAGAGCTTGATGAGATAACAGGATATCGTGTGACTGAATATATTTTAAATAGTATATTTGAAGAAT
>CAMWXW010000137.1 GCA_947178315.1 uncultured Desulfovibrionaceae bacterium
GTATACACTAAATTATAGAAAAAATCAATCTAATGTATATATCAATATAATCTTCTATTACAGCGATAATCTAGTAATACTTGTTATTTGCTAATTGAAAAGTAACATTTCTCTTCTTTTTTGTTGGATTACTTGGCTTAGAAGGCGCTTCTGGATATTGTTGTGCCAACTGTACCATTTGTACTATTTTTTCAAGCATAGGTTTAGAAGGATTAGGATCGAACTCTAGTGAGATTTTATAACATTTTTCCATCAAGAGGGCGTCATTATGTAGCTTCTCTATCATCGCACTATATGCTGCTAGAGAATCATACGGGGTCTTTATACTTGAGATGAGACTGATGAAGAGAGTATCTAAGTTGTTATGTGCATGAAGCATTTGCATGAAGTAATTAGCAGTCCATACAGGCGTAAGTGCATTGTGTGTAGCGACGCATAATTCAAATGGATTAAGCACTGATTGATGAGGACTAGTAGGATTCTTCAGAATATGGAGGAATGATTTATTATAAATTGCTTTTTCTAGACCTTTTCCTATAAGATTGATAGAATTATTTGAATGAATTTCAGGATCTGGCACTCTGTTGATTCGTTCATGTAGTGAGAGAATTCGTTTATAGATGTTCTTTTTTTCTTTTGTAATACCCATCTTAGCCATGAATGATTTTGTAGCAAAATTTGGATTCATGGTATCTGTATATCTTTTTTCTTTTGGATATCGAGTTTTTTGTGGTGTCACAATTATGTTCTCATTGTCAGTGTACAAATTACTGCTACTCTCCTCATGTACAACTTCTTCTTCTGAGTGAAGAGTTTCATTAGAAGAAATGCTACACGCAGTAGAAGTATCTGTAGGTGAGGAAGTTGGGGTATCAGAAGCATTCGAAGAGAGAGAAGTCTCTACTATTGTCTTGATATCTTGAGTTTCTTCCTTCGTATTTTGTATAAGTTCATCTTTTCTTGGAGACATTTCTAGAGCTTGCTGTTGCTCGTAATCATCGCACCGTTCTATAGACTCGTTTCTTTTTGTAGCTATTTCTAGACCTTGCTCTTCATTTTTTAATTTAGCAGGATTCTTAGCGAGTGAAGACTGTCGAATAATACTACGAGAAGGCATGTCACGATAGCCATATGCACTCACTCTTTTGAATCCAGATTGCTTAGAGTTTTCTTTATCTGAGCATTGTGTAGCGTTTTTCTGTGTGATTTCCTCTTGTGAATATGAAGATAGTGTAGGTGGTGCAGATGGTGCAGGATATGAAGGTGGAGGAGGTATTGTTGCATTGTATGAAGTGTTTTGGCAAGTTTTTAGATTTTGATTTATAAGAGGGGCTGAACACTTTTTCTGAGAGAAGCCTTGCAATGATGATTGTGAAGAGCCGTTGTTTAAGAGTAATTTATAGTTTACATCTGATGCCATATTCTGGAGCAATAATAGATTTCGTGGAATAATTTCTTGAGAACAAGATGAAATAGGTATATGAATTGATGGAATATTAGTATGTGAATAGCTTTTCATAACTAGTGGAGTCACAACAGCTCTATTTTGTAAGGTTTTCTGAGCAATACTATTTGGAATTAGTAAAGCATGTGAAGGAGGGGAGTATGTTGAATATGAAATGTACCCTGGCGGAGGTATATGAGAAGCAGATAATCTTATATTATTTGCATTATTCTTGGGTGAGTGTGCTATATTTGAAACACTAGTCTTTTGTACTGGATTGAATTCAGATGAGTAGCGTAAAGCTCTTCCTGTAAGTAACTTTGAGAGCATATATTCTCCTATGAATCAAGTAAACATCGTACTATTGTATAGTATAATCACTGAGTTCTCAGATTTCCTTATTTCTAGTCTATATAAATAAAAAAAGTATGTTAATGACTTGATATATAGAAGTTTATTTGTGAGCTAATAAAAAAGCCGATGCAGGACATCGGCTTAAAGAAGAAGCTAGTAATGATGAACTAGTATGCGCTTTCGCTTTTTAGTTCTTCCTCTGTAACTTTATGTGTAAAAGTAAGGAAAACCCAAAGTTGATATGCAAGAACAGCTGGAACAGTGAAAAGAATAACTCCTAACATAATTTTAAGAGTAAGAGTACTTGCAGCAGCATTATGTAGTGTTAAACTAAAAGCAGTATCAATGCTTGAGATAAGAAGACTTGGGAATATTCCTGCTATTCCAAAGAAGGTAACAAAGAAGATAAAGAGAGCACTTCCAAACCACGCAAGAGCTGGTCTTCTTTGTCCACAATAAAAGCGAGAAGTAAAGATACCAAGTAAAGCAAGAAGTGGAATAAGCCAAAGGAGAGGGTGTGCTATGTAGTTGTCATAGAGTTTTGTACTAGAGAATGTGAGTGCAAGGAATGCAACTGCAACGATAATGAGTGGAAGCCAAAGTTTTCGTGCAAAATCAATAGCTCTTTCATGGAGTTCACCAGGAGCTTTGATTCCAAGCCATAAAGCACCATGATAGCAGAACATGAGTACAAAGAAGACTCCACCAAGAAGACCATATGGAGAGAGCAATTTGAGGATATTTCCATGATAGATACCTTCATTATCTACAGGTATTCCCATAAAGAGGTTAGCAAAGGTGACACCGAAAAGAAAAGCGGGGATAAAGTTACCAGTGAATTGGAAGAAATCCCACATAGAACGCCACTGAGTATTATCTATTTTTGCTCTAAACTCAAAAGAAACAGCTCTAAATATCAATGCGAAAAGAATGATAAGAAGAGGAGCATAGAGGGCGCTAAACATAACAGCATAGACTTTTGGAAATGCAGCAAAAGTGATTCCCCCAGCAGAAACAAGCCAAACTTCATTTCCATCCCAGAATGGCCCAGCAGAGTTATATACAATCCTTCTCTCTGTATTATCTCTAGTAATAAATGGAAGGAGAGTACCCATGCCGAA
>CAMWXW010000138.1 GCA_947178315.1 uncultured Desulfovibrionaceae bacterium
TGGATATCCATTACAACCTGAATTTACTGTTCCAGCTGAAGCAAAGAATATCACAATAAGTCCACAAGGAGAAATCAATGTCCTTGATTCTGCAGGCAATGTCATTGCGAGTGCCGATATTCCTATCTATACTTTTATCAATCCTGCTGGACTTGATGCACGAGGAAGAAATCTATATGCTCCTACGCTTGCCTCTGGTGACCCAATTGAAGGAGAGCCTGGAGTTGAGCAGGTTGGAACAATTGCACAAGGCTTTTTAGAAATGTCTAATGTTTCTGTGGTTGATGAAATGGTTAATATGATTACAGGGCAAAGGGCATATGAGATGAATTCAAAGTCTATTCAGACTGCCGATGCGATGTTACAAACTGTAGCTGGACTTAAACGATAATAGAGTACAGTTATTATGAGGAATAGAATGCTATCTCTTCGTTTTCTGCTGATGTATGGAGTATTGTTCTCTCTATTTTGTGCCTTTGCATGTAGTGAGATATATGCAATGTCTTCTTCAGAGAAGTCTCTTGGGTATAAGATATATATACAGTCTGTTGCTATTGTACAAGGAGATACAGTATATCTACATGATATTGCTCAGTTTGATTCCTCTCTTACTGATACTCTTATACAACGTGTTCAAAATATCCCCCTATGGGAATCTCCTAAGAATATCGGAGGAACTGTAGTTTTTTCTGAAATTGCTATAAGAAAAAAAGTGCAAGAAGTATTAGGAAAAGATGCTCTTTTTTGTACATATCCCTCAACGCTAACTATTCAGCGTGGTGGAGGTATCATGTATAAAAAAGAGATAGAACAACATATAAAAGAGATGCTTATTCCTCGATTAGAAGAAGAGCATCAGGCTTCTATAGAGATAGATGAGATGAGGCTTCCAGAATATCTACTTATAGCAGATCCAAAGAGTAGTCTACATGTAGAAATAAAACGAGGAGGACTTCCTAAAAGTATTGTTAATCTTATTGTTAGGAGTCCTCTTGGAAAGAAAGAGCAACAGCATACTCTCTCAGTCACGGTGCATGCGTATAAGAATGCGTTATGTGCAAAAGAACATATTGAACGATATACTGCTCTTGATACTCTTGTTGAGAAATGTACATATGATGCTTCTCTTATAGGAAATGTCTTTACAAAGTATAAGGAGCATACGTACAGAGCAAAGAAGTCTATTCCGAAGGGAATGGTGATTGTAGATTCAGATGTTGAAGCTGTTCCACATATTGTAAAGGGAGCAATGGTAGATCTACTCTATAATAAGAATGGAATTCAGCTCTCTACAAAAGCGACTGCTCTTACTGATGCCTATATCGGTGAGCATATTAAAGTACAGCCAAGCTATAGTAAAAAATTGATTCATGCCACAGTTCGTGATGGTCACACAGCCGTGGTACAATAAGGAGTTTCTATGCGACAGTATAGTATTATAGTATATATAGTATGTTTTTTATTTACGGCATGTGCACCTCACTCAAATGTCGCTGTATCAACGCCACCTCCAATGACTCCTATACAGCAGTATCCAACAGCACAGAATAGTGTTGAAGAAACAGGTTCTCTCTATAATCCAGGAACAGGAATGGAGCTGTATGGAAATAGTCGTGCTTCGAGAATAGGTGATATTGTCATGGTGCAAATAGTTGATACCTCAAAAGCAAAACAAACTGCAAATACCAAGCTTGAGAGAACTAATGAACTCTCGCTAGGTATACAAACATGGGCTGGAAAAAATACAGAAAAATATCCTCTTTTAGGAGTGAGTACAGATTCAAAAACAGAAGGAAAGGCGAGTACAGATAGACAAAATTCTGTTACTGCAACTATTGCAACACGGGTAGTCAATGTACTACCAGGAGGCATACTTCAGGTTGAGGGCATTCGTGCAACACAGATCAATAACGAAGTACAATATATCGTTGTAAGAGGATTAGTGCGTGCACGAGATATCGATATCAATAATAGTGTCCTCTCTACAAAGTTGGCAGAGTCAACAATAGGATACTATGGGAAAGGAGATCTCTCAGATCAGCAAAAGCAAGGGTGGGGTACTCGACTTGTTAATACAATATGGCCATTCTAAGCATCTAGATAGAGTCTACTTATTGAGAGGAAGAGAGCTTCTTATATAGAATGTGAAAAAGAAGTTCATTTCCTCTTTTTAGGGATATATCATATAAACTTGTGAAAAGTATGATATGAATTTTTTTCTATAGATATTGTATCTACTTCTTTTATCTCTAATATAAAACGATTTATCTTATAATGGAATGATGCTACATAGAGATACCTTTTGAATCATTTAACATAACAGCAAGGCTACATGCAACAAGACTTGCTGTTTCAAAACGCAGACATGTTGAACCAAGAGAGTGTGGAGTTATATTCTGTTCTTGTAAAAAAGAGAACTCATTATGAGAAAATCCTCCTTCACAACCAACAATGAGAACAAGAGGTTGTTTATGTGCCTCCCACTGTGAACGTTTTGTTGGTACACTTATGTCTGGATCTTCATAGAAGAAGAGTTGCTTTGAATTCTGTTCTTGTGCATATGCTACCATTGTTTTTATAGATGAAAAGGAGCGTAACGTCGGAATATATGGATTTCCACATTGTGTAGCAGCATTGTATAATACTTCATACCATGAGCTATGTATTGTAGAGTCTACTTGAGAATGCTCTCCTTGCCATATCCAGAGTTCACGTATGCAGAGTTCGACACTTTTTTCTAAGATGAAAGAGCGACGTATCTGTTTCGATGCCCCAAGAGCAAGAATAATAGTATATTCAGGGGGTGTCTTACTATAATGTGAGATAAGAGAAAGTATAGAAGAAGAACGATGCTGTGCTTTTATTTGTACTCTTGCACATACTCCATTATTAGTAATACATTCTATATACT
>CAMWXW010000139.1 GCA_947178315.1 uncultured Desulfovibrionaceae bacterium
GTGTATATAACTGCTCTCGTAATAAGGAGCGTACTTCTTGTACTTGTTGAGTAAGACTATTTTCAATAGCTTTTTCTACTTCCACTCCAAGAACAATAGAAACTCCACCTTGTAAATCGAGACCAAGCTGAATTGTTTTTTTTCCGAATAAAGAAAAAAATGGCATAGATGAAAAATATCTATAATTTGGCAATACAAAATACAGGGCAATGAGAATAGTAAAGATTATTATAGATATTCTATATATCAACGTACGCTTCATACTGTTGTATTTTTTTCCTCTGTAGCTAAGATACTTACTGCATTACGAAGTGTTTTTATAGATACACCACCAAAAGAAATAATAAAATACTCTGCATGTACCTCTTCTATCACACCATAAAATCCAGCATTTGTTATTACAGTATCACCTTTTTTTAATGTTTCTAACATATCTTGATGTTGCTTTGCTTTTTTCTGCTGAGGACGAATGAGTAAAAAATAAAAAATAGCAACCATTAAGATAAGGGGTACAAGAGAAGCTAAGACACCTCCTGGACCTTGAGCATTTGTAGCACCTGTAGTTGTTCCCATGGCATATACTTCTGATATCATTCTTCTCTCCCTTGTTCATTAAATATAATGTAAGAGATATACACTTTCTCTCTTTACGTAATTGTATGAATTGATTACGTTACGTACCATATTTATCATATTCTTACAAGCTCAAAATGAAAAAACTTCACTGTAGCACTCTTCTCCACTACACGATATCACTATGTACTAGATATACTTTATTCTAAAAACTCTCTCTTTACAATATATAAAGAATTATAGTAGCATAGCTATCAACGTATGTCTTGTATACTATAAAGTGCTGGACAAATATTTTTTTTTATGTACCATCAATAGTGTGAGAGGATAAAACAATAATGATACACGGTATTGGTGTTGATATTGTTGAAATAGAAAGGATAGCTTATATCTACAATAGATATAAAGAACGCTTTTTACATCGCATATTACATACACAAGAATATAGTAGTATGCCTACCACTCAGGTTGATATTTTTTTAGCTTCTCGCTTTGCTGTGAAAGAAGCATTTGTAAAGGCGTTAGGCACTGGTTTTAGAGATGGTATCTCATTTAGAGATATTGCTACTGTTAAAGATAAGCTTGGCAGTCCAAGACTTCTCTTAGATGGTATTGCAAAAGAATATTATGACTCTCTTGGTATTCACTACGCTCATCTTTCCCTTTCACACGAAGCATCATATACTGTTGCAATGATTATTTTAGAACGATAGGGATATCCCTTCTACGTTATCAATATTATACCCTATGTACTTTTATAATATTACAGATAACTATGATATTGGTATCTTCCTCACTCTCGTATTACAGAGCCTAGCACACAGGGGGCTATATGTTTATTTCTTTGGCAACTCCATTTGAAATGATACAAAGCGATACTACAACAATCAAACAATATGGATTACCAGCAGAGCTTTTAATGGAAAATGCTGGAAGGGAATCCTTTTCATCTATTGAGAAAGAATATGGTACTGTAGCTAATCGAAGAGTTTTTGTCTTTGCTGGCTCTGGAAATAATGGTGGTGATGGCATTGTCCTTGCTCGCTATCTCAAAGAAGCTGGTGCTCATGTCATTGTTATCCTTGAGCGAGAACCAGAACTACTCCCTAAAGTAAGTTCTTGGCACTATTACATTGCTAAAAAATACGGTATTCAATTTGTGTCTGTACAAGAATTTTATACTGATATTGCCTTTTCTATCAAACCTGATATTATTATTGATGCTCTTGTAGGGGTTGGATTTACAGGTATACTTAGAGACAATCTTCAAAAACGCATACAGTATATCAATTCTTTTAGTAATCAAGCATACATTGTTGCTCTTGATATCCCCTCAGGTATTCATTGCTTTACAGGTACTCCAAGCCCTATTGCTGTAAAAGCAGATATGACTATCACATTTCACATAGGAAAAGTAGGACTCTACATGCCTACAGCACGAGAATACGTCGGAAAAATAATGACATGCAACATCGGTATGCCTGAAAAAGTGAATCAAAAGAAATATCAAGCTCTCCTCTATCCACCAGAAAAACCGAATATACAACAAAATTTACATAAACACTCTGCAGGAAGAGTGCTTATTATTGGTGGTTCGGAAGAGTATATAGGTGCACCGATATTCTGTGCAAAAGCAGCATATAAAATGGGTGCTGGGAGTGTCACTATTGCAACACTTGAACGAGTTGCTGATACCATACGCTCTAATGAATATGATACTCTTATTACTCCCCTTCAGCATACAAACTGGGGACTTCTCGCATTTCACACTATTCAACCTCTTTTAGAGATATATGATACCGTTATTGTTGGTCCTGGAATGGGTTCTTCTCCAGGAGTCAAAGATTTCGTCTTTGCCATGCTACAAAACCCTCGCCCAATTACTATTTTTGATGCTGATGCAGTTCGTACAATTCCACTATTACATACAAGTATACGTTCATTTTTAACGTCAACTGATATTCTTACCCCACATATTGGTGAGCTATCACAGATGCTCAATACTTCTCCTCAAAATATACAGAAGAATAAGCTTGATATTGCACATATGTGTAAACAATCTGAAGCTATTACTGTGATAAAAGATGCTGGCACTATTATCACTCAAAAAAACGAACCAATTACTCTTTCTCCATTTACTATTCCTAATCTAGCTATTGCAGGCTCTGGTGATATTTTGTCTGGTATGATTGCTGGTGAATGTCTCAAAAAGAAGTCTCCTTTTCTTGCGACATGCTCTGCTGTTTATTACCATGCACAGGTTGGAGAAAGTTTACGGGAGAACTTCCCTTTACGAGGCAATACTCCGGAAGATATTATCGAACATATCCCTTTAC
>CAMWXW010000140.1 GCA_947178315.1 uncultured Desulfovibrionaceae bacterium
ATAATATTCTCTTCCACTAGCTCTGTATCCCTTGTGATAAATACAATACTCCTCTTTTCTGTGCTAGATACTATCATACCAGTGTTTTTCTCCTCTCTTGTAAAAGCTAGAGTGAGTATGGATAAAGAGGGGATAATAAATCTCTTGCAATCTCACTTCAAGTAGTAGTATAATGAGGAATATAGTATCTACTATTTTAGATAGCAGTAGATAGTGCGTTGGTGAATAATATATCTATCAAGTATCTACAAGGGAGTGACTGTGTTTTCTTTTATTCTTCGTAGGTTGTTTGGGACAAAAAATGCTCGGTATCTTAAAACGATAGCTCCTATTGTTGCTTCAATCAATGCTCTTGAAAGCAAGGTGAAAGGGCTTTCTGATGATGAATTTATACCAATAATGCAGACCTATAAAGAGAGGCATCATAACGGAGAGCGTTTGGATTCTCTTTTACCCGAAGTGTTTGCATTAGTGCGAGAAGCAAGTTTACGTGTTCTTGGTATGCGTCACTATGATGTGCAACTTTTAGGTGGTATTGTCCTCCATCAAGGAAAGATTGCTGAAATGAAGAAGGGTGAGGGGAAAACTCTTATTGCTACACTACCTGCAAGCCTCAATGCACTTACTGGAAAAGGTGTGCATATTGTAACAGTCAATGATTACCTCGCACAAAGAGATGCTGAGTGGATGGGGAAATTATATTCATTTTTAGGACTCTCATGTGGTGTTATCATACATGGACTTAGTGATGAAGAGAGAAGAGAAGCCTATAATGCTGATATCACATACGGTACAAATAACGAGTTTGCTTTTGATTTTTTACGTGATAACATGAAATATGCAAAAGAACACCTTGTACAACGTCCTCTTGAGTATGCTATTGTTGATGAGGTGGATTCGATTTTAATTGATGAAGCACGGACTCCACTTATCATCTCTGGACCTTCTCCTCTTTCTTCTTCTCTCTACACACAGCTTAATAATGTTGCAAAACAACTCACTCTTGAAAAAGATTTTACTCTAGATGAAAAGAATAAGTCAATTTTGTTGACAGAAGAAGGTATTGCAAAGATAGAGTCTCTTTTACATATCGATAATCTATTCGATCCTAAACATATCTCTTCACAACACCATATCTTGCAGGCATTGAAAGCCTTACATCTCTATAAGAAGGATGTTGACTATATTGTTGTTGATGGTAAAGTTGTCATCGTAGATGAATTTACTGGGCGACTTATGGAAGGAAGACGTTTTGGTGATGGTTTACATCAAGCGATAGAAGCAAAAGAAAACGTGAAAATAGAAGCAGAAAATCAGACGCTTGCAAATATCACATTTCAAAAGTATTTCCTTTTATATCACAAGTTGAGTGGAATGACTGGAACAGCAGATACAGAAGCTGTTGAGTTTCAGCAGATATATGGTCTTGATGTTATTGTTATTCCAACGAATAAACCTCTTTTACGTATTGATGCTCCGGATATTATTTTTAGAACAAAAAAAGAGAAGTATAATGCTATTGTGGATAAGATTATTGAATTACACAATGAAGGAAAACCAGTTCTTGTCGGTACAGCTTCTATAGAGAGTTCAGAACTGTTATCATCACTTCTTCAGAAAAAACATATCCCTCATAACGTGCTCAATGCAAAACATCATGAAAAAGAGGCAGAGATAATTGCATGTGCTGGTGAAAAAGGAAAGGTTACTATAG
This sequence comes from uncultured Desulfovibrionaceae bacterium, assembly GCA_947178315.1. Taxonomy (GTDB): domain Bacteria; phylum Desulfobacterota; class Desulfovibrionia; order Desulfovibrionales; family Desulfovibrionaceae; genus CAMWXW01. Next base: position 1,715 of record CAMWXW010000140.1, read on the forward strand.
CTACTAATATGGCTGGAAGAGGAACAGATATTGTTCTTGGAGAAGGAGTTCTTGAGCTTGGTGGACTCCATATTTTAGGAACAGAACGGCATGAAAGTAGAAGAATAGATAATCAGCTACGAGGAAGAGCAGGAAGACAAGGAGATCCTGGTTTCACTCAGTTCTATCTTTCTTTAGAAGATGAGTTAATGAGACTCTTTGGTTCTGAGCGTATCTCAAATATCATGCAACGACTTGGGCTTGAAGAGGGTGAATCTATCGAGAATAGACTCATTACACGTGCGATAGAAAATGCTCAAAAGAAAGTAGAGGCTCATTATTTTGATATGAGAAAGTCTATTTTTGAATATGATAATGTGATGAATCAACAGCGAGAAGTTGTTTATTCATTGCGACACTCTGCTATGGATAGTGAGCAGATAGAAAATATTTTGAAAGAAATGATTGAAGAATGTGTCCATGATATCTATGTTGAGTCATCAACGCTTTCTCAAGAAGCAAAGGAACATTATGAGAATCATATTGAAGATATTTTTGGGATTGAGCATGGTATCCGTCTCTCTAAAAAAGAGCTGATAGATGCTATTCAAGCAAAGATTGCTCATCTTAAAGAGCGAGCAGGAGCAGAATATATTGATATCATACGTTTCTTTTGTCTTGATACTGTAGATAAAGCATGGAAGGATCATCTTCTTGCAATGGAGTATCTACGTGAAGGAATAGGGCTTCGTGGATATGGACAAAAAGATCCTAAGCAAGAATATAAAAAAGAAGGATTTATGCTCTTTCAACAGATGCTTGAGAGAATACGAGAACAATATATTCAGATACTGTGTCATCTACAAATTGATGAGGCAGAACCTATTGATGATGATATGTTCTCTGTTAATCCATTACAAAATACTCAGCTTCATAGTGGTACATATACTGTGCAGGCAACACCTAAGAATGCTCCTTGTCCATGTGGTAGTGGAAAAAAATATAAACGGTGTTGTGGGAAGTAATATCCTATGAACTATATAAAGCTTTATTTAATTAGTCATTTTTATAGTATCAATAAAGGAAGAGAGCTTCCTATATAGTATTGTTTCTTATTAAGGATATACATTTATTGGGTAGTGAAATAGTAGATATGAGTCTAAGAGCTTTCATACTGAGATAGAAAGAATATCAATATATATAACTT
>CAMWXW010000141.1 GCA_947178315.1 uncultured Desulfovibrionaceae bacterium
GTATAGTAGAATGATGGTAAAAACAAGATAAATATCTTTCAATATTTATTCATTTTCCTTTTATATTAGTTCTCTATTTCCCTTGTTTTACAGGAAGTCATGGATTACTTTTATTCTTGACACTCTTTTTTTTTAGTGGTATATTCTGGGACGTGTGATTATCCCTTATATACAGAGTTTTTTCGTTGTTGCTATTACATGGGAGATATAATATGCATTCTCTTATAATAACTGTCCTTTTCTGTGTTTTCATGTATATACCTTGTTTTGCAAATGCTAAAACTACTCTTAATGGAGCAGGAGCTACATTCCCTTATCCTCTTTATCTAAAAATGATTGAAGTATATAGAAAAGAAACAGGTGTAGAAGTAAATTATCAACCTATAGGCTCTGGTGGTGGAATACGTAATATCTCTTCTGGTATTGTCGATTTTGCTGGAAGTGATGCCATCATTTCTGAGAAAGAAGAGGTGAGTGGCGTAGAGATACTTTATATCCCAACAGTTGTTGGTAGTGTAGTTCTTATATATAATATACCTGACGTCACAGATCTTATTCTTGATGGTTCTGTTATAGAAAAGATTTATACAGGTGAAATAACGCATTGGAATGATAAAGCTATTCTTGCACTTAACCCAGATAAAAATCTTCCGAACCTAAAAATTACCCCTGTGTATAGAGCAGATGGAAGTGGTACTACATTTATCTTTACAGATTATCTTTCAAAAATTTCTGATGAGTGGAATGAATTATATGGTGCAGATAAATCTATAGCATGGTCTGTAGGTGTTGGACAAAAAGGTAATGCAGGTATAGCAGGATATGTTAAAAATACAAAAGGCTCTATTGGATATATAGAAGTCGGATATGCTGAACAAAGTAGACTCCCTTTTGCAAGTATTCGAAATGCTTCTGGTGTTTTGATTACTCCTCATAATATCGTAGAGGCAACATCTAGTGCATCTTCACTTTCTTCTTTACCAGATAATCTTAGAGTCTCTCTTACTAACTCTCCTGTGAAGGAAGCTTCTCCTATTGCATCATTTACATGGATATTATTACGAAAAGAGCAAAATTATAATGGAAGAACACATGCTCAAGCAAAAGCAACGAAAGAATTTATCACATGGGTACTTACTAAAGGACAATCCTTAGCCCAACCATTGCTGTATTCTCCACTTTCAGCATTGGCTCAAGAGAAAGCTCTCAGATTAGTAAATACATTAACATATAATGGAAAGCCTTTATAAATATGAATATAAATAGTGTACATAAGCATATTAAACGCAGTACTTGCTATCCCTCTTCCTAAAGGAATTATGCATGGGAAAACGTATATTCTTACAGAGAAAAGGTAGTACAATGGATTCTGTCCTTATGGGTGTAGGATTTATGGTATCAATTCTATATGTATGCATTATCCTTGCTATTATCTTTACTCTCGTTGTTGGTTCTTGGAAGTCTATTCAACGCTTTTCATTCTCATTTCTTATTGGAACGCAGTGGAATGTACGTGCTGCAGTTGCCCGTACTCCAGATATAGATGTAAATACAGGTCGTATTAAACTGCAGTTTTCTTCCTCTCTTTTGGAACAATCATTTTCTAAGTCTGTTGTTTTAACGAATAGGACTGATAATCAAGAAATTTCTCTTCAGAGTCCGACTATTGAAGATAGAACGCTCTGGTTGAGAGCAGATCTTCCTAATGGTACATATGAATTGACAATAAGTGAAGATATAAAGAATAGTACTGGTTATCCATTACTCTATTCATATAGTTATACATTTAATGTAAAAGATGGAGTTCTTGAGAAGGGTGATTGGGTACGACATGAGACATCGCTTTCTCGTAATGGCGAATCCATATTATATGGTGCTCTTCCATTTTTATTGGGGACAATACTTACATCTCTTTTAGCAATGCTTTTTTCTGTTCCATTTGCTATTGCTATTGCTATCTATCTTAATGAATATGAAAAGAAAACAAGAAAAGCCTATATTCTTTCCTCTATTTCCGATCTTCTTGCAGGCATTCCTTCTGTGATATATGGTTTTTGGGGTATGTTCTTTTTAGCACCGTACTTTGGATCAAATATTTTTACAGCCTCCTTAGTTCTTGCAATTATGTCATTACCGTATTCTACAGCAATGACACGGGAGGCAATAGCACTTGTTCCCAATGCATTGCGATATGCTGGCTATGCTATGGGTGCTACGAAATATGCTGTTCTCTTACATATTGTGATACCATATGCACGCTCTGGTATCATAGCAGGAGTTATTCTTGCTTTAGGAAGAGCTCTTGGAGAGACGCTAGCTGTTACTATGGTTATTGGAAATAGTAATAGAATGCCTTTTTCAATCTTTGAGCCAGCACAAACAATTGCAAGTCTGATTGCAAATGAATATGCAGAATCATCAGGGATAAAGCAAAGTGCTCTTATAGAAATGGGACTTCTTCTTATTTGTGTTACTATATTTTTTGCTTTACTAGGTCGATTTCTTATCCGTTCTAGAAGGAGTGTATAGAGATGGGATTAGGTAGAAAGTATAATTTAGATCCAGCATATTATGCTTCATTACGGAATAAAGATATTCTTTTTGCATGGACTATTAAGTTACTTGTGTTTATTGCTATCTTACCACTTTTTGCAATCTTGTGGTTTTTATTTTCTAAAGGAGTTTCTTTTCTTTCACTGCATTTCTTTATTGATACTGCTCCTACTCCTGTTTCAGAAAGTATTTTCCTCAATATGACAGAAAGTGAGCGATTGATTGCTATAGGTGGTATATTGAATTCTTTTATTGGAATGTTCTTTATCGTCTGTGTAGCGAGTTGTATAAGTATTCCACTTGCTGTTATCATTGCTATCTATACTGTTGAGACAGAATATAAGTG
>CAMWXW010000142.1 GCA_947178315.1 uncultured Desulfovibrionaceae bacterium
ATAATAGAGGGTATAGAAAAGAAAAATAAAGATATCTCTGTCTATCATGTTGATTCTTTATATGCTCAAAAGACGATTGATATTGAGACTGAACAAGAGAAACTTGTAGAATCTGATATCATTATTTTTCAATTTCCACTCTATTGGTATTCTGTACCAGGTATGATGAAATCATGGTTTGATAATGTCATGGTATATGGCTTTGCTTTTGGTGCAAATGGAGATAAACTTAAAGGAAAGTCACTCATTCTATCTCTTACAACAGGTGCTACAGAAGAAAGCTATACAATAAGTGGTCGTAATGGACATAAGATAGAAGATTATTTCTTATGGATAGAACAACTTGGACGTTTGACACAGATGAAATATCAAGGTATTATAGTAAGCTATGGATATAGTCTTCAAGCAGGTATGGAATACATAGAGCAAACTACATCAAGACATGTAGAAAGATTATATGACATGATTCTACAGCAAACAAAATAGGTAGTAAATAATTTATGAATACACAATTTGAAATAATAGAACAACGTCTTATCCCAGAGCAACAAAATACAAAAGTTACACTCTATCGACATAAGAAAACGGGGGCTCAATTGCTTTCTTGTGTTAATACAGATCAAAATAAAGTCTTTGGCGTCACGTTGAGAACTCCTCCACATAATTCTACAGGTGTTCCTCATATTCTCGAACACTCAGTATTGTGTGGCTCTAAAAAATATCCTGTAAAAGAGCCTTTTGTAGAATTATTAAAAAGTTCATTACAAACATTTCTTAACGCATTCACGTATCCTGATAAAACATGCTATCCTGTTGCTAGTACTAATGTAAAAGATTTCTATAATCTCATAGATGTATATATTGATGCTGTATTTCATCCACGTATTACAGAAGATATATTTAAGCAAGAAGGGTGGCATCTTGAAGCTTCCAGTGTAGAGAGTCCTGTATTTTTCAAGGGTGTTGTCTATAATGAGATGAAAGGAGTGTACTCCTCTGCTGATTCTTTATTTGCAGAAAAGATTCAACATCGTCTTTTTCCTTCTACACCGTTTAGTGTAGATTCTGGTGGAGAGCCAAATACTATTTTAGAACTTACATATCAAGAATTTTTGGATTTTCATACGCAATACTATCACCCATCTAATGCTCGATTCTTCTTTTGGGGTGATGATGATGAGTCAGTACGCTTAGAAAAAATAGCTTCTTTCTTAGAAGGTTATACAGCGTTAGAGGTACAATCTTCTATTGGACTACAAGCTCCATTTGCAGAACCTAAGTATATAGAACATTCTTATGAGTCTTCAGTAGAGGACAATGCTACATTTGTTGCTTGTAACTTTCTTTTACCAGAAACCATACATGCAGAACTTGTTTTTGCATTTGAAGTACTAGAACATGTTCTTCTTGGTATGCCTGGCTCTCCACTTCGAAAAGCACTTATTGAATCTGGACTAGGCACAGATACCACAGGAGGAGGACTTCATGCAGATCTGCGTCAAATGTACTTTTCTATAGGTCTTAAAGGTGTTGATAAGAAAAATATTCACGCTGTTGAAGATGTTATTTTTACAACAATTGAAAAACTTGTAGAAGAAGGTATTCCAGATAAACTATTAGAGGCAGCATTAACAAGTATTGAATTCGATTTGAGAGAAAGCAATACATCACGCTTCCCAGTTGGTCTAGCTCAAATGGTACGTTGTCTAACAACATGGTTATATGACTCTTCTCCTCTTATTTTAATGCAGTATGAAAAACCATTGAATGCTATCAAAGCAAAACCAAAAGAATACTTTACTATTTTACTACGTACATACTTTTTACAAAATAAATCACGTACAACAGTTGTGCTTTTACCAGATACAAGTCTTGCTAGTCGTCGACTAGAAGAAGAGAAGCAACGGATAAATGCAATTGAAGAGACTTTAACACCAGAATCAAAAGAAGCATTAGTAAAAGAAACGGCTCTTTTTATTGAACGACAAGCTCTCCCTGATACACCAGAAGCATTGTCTACAATACCAAGGCTTTCTTTACAAGATATTGATAAGAAAGAGCATGATATACCATTTATTATAGAGGGCAATTATAGTGTATCCCCTCTTGCTACATCTGGAATAGCATATCTGGATTTTTATTTTAGCTTGTCATATCTTCCACAAGATATGTATCCCCTACTCCCTTTATTCTCACGCGCATTGACTGAAATGGGTACAAAAAATCGTGATTACGTAACACTTGGAATTGATATATCATGTTCTCTTGGAGATATTGATAGCTCTCCAGTATTCTTTATAGAATGTGGGAATAGAGAGATACAAAAATACTTTGTTATTGAGGTGAAAGCATTACAAGATAAACTTGAACATGCAAAAGATCTCATTATGGATATATTGCACAGCCCTAACTTCTCTAATAAAGAGAGATTTTTACAGATAGTCTTAGAGGAAAAGGCAAGAGTAGAGCAAAGTATCATTCCAGCAGGACATCAAGTAGTTCTAACTCGTATGGCATTTCATGAGACGCAAGTAGGACAGTTAGAAGAACATATAGCAGGTATGAAATATCTTGCATATATCAGAAAACTTGAAGGAAGAGTACGTAATCATTTTGATGAGGTACAACAAGAACTACATGCTTTACATAAAGCTATACTCACAAAAAGTGGAATTTATGTGAATACTGTTTGTGAGCCAGAGTATATAGAGAAAAATAAATTATACTTTTCCTCCATAGTGGATACCCTCCCCTCTTCTACAGAGCAAAAAGTAGTAGTTGATTTCCATACTCTTGATAGTAGTAAAGAAGTATTTATAACACAAAGTCAAGTAAATTACATGAGTAAAGGCTTTAATATATATCAGCATGGTATAGAATAT
>CAMWXW010000143.1 GCA_947178315.1 uncultured Desulfovibrionaceae bacterium
GAATTACTACAACACTATTGAGAATAAGATATTATTTATTGATTTATAGATGGTAGAAAATTGTCATTATATCATTACAATATAAAAACACTGTATTATTAAAGAACTGCTATTATTGGTATAATATACAAACTTACAAAACATAGATAATAAAAAAAGCTACATGGGAAGTCCCATATAGCTTCATAACAAGATACTTGTATTATCTTTTATTGACCTTCACCTAATGATTCAAACTCAACTCTTCTGTTAAGAGACCAAGCTTGTGGGTTACTACCTTCAACAGCTGGGAATAATTTACCATAGCTTATTGTTTCTAATCTGTTAGAAGGAACACCATTTTGTACTAAGAAGTTATAAACAGCAAGAGCTCTTCTCTCACCTAGAGCAAGGTTATATTCTTGAGTTCCTCTATCATCACAGTATCCTTTTAACTGAACACGTAGATTTGGATTTCTCTCAAAAACAGCTAATTTTTCACGCAAGATAGCTTGTGCTTCTGGTGATAAGGAGTATTTATCAAAACCAAAGTATACTCGACGCTCTAAGATAGCTTGATCTTCTGGTGATAATGGACCATTAGAATCACTAATTTCTTCTGTTACTACTTCTTCTATTATTACTGGTTCAACTGTCTCTTCGGTTGTCTCAATTTCCATGCTAGTATCATCCATACCTGGATCCATCATATCCTCTTGAGGAGCTGGTTCTGGTGTTACTTCAACTGAAGAATCATCAGCACAACCAACAAGAACAAGTGCAAAAAAGAAAACGCCTAAAATCAAATATCTTTTTATAGCCATGCAAAGCCCTCCAAAGTCTCATACTTTACTTGCAGTGGTTGAAATCCCACTAAAACTAAGTATTTAGCCAATTCTACACTATTTCTTTTTAATTAGCAAGCCCCCACGTTGGATCAGATAAATTATTACCACGTGCTGGAATGAGTACTGCTCCAGTTCCTTCTCGAGTTGTTAAATAGAGCTGGGCTTTACCTGAACGTGTTGAGATAAATGCAATAAAATAACTATCAGGAGCAAATTCTGGTGTATCATCATCTCGTGGACCAAATGTAACCTGTTTATTTTTCTTTGTTTCTATATCATACACAAAGATTCTACGACCCTCTTTTAACATACTCACATATGCTATATATCTCCCATCTGGACTCAAGACGGGATCTGTATTATAACGTCCATCTTTAGAAATTCGTGTAATGACTCCTGTTGTTAGATTCTTCATGAATATCTGTGGATTTCCAAATTTACTTGATGTATAGACCATAATATTAGGTACTGCTGGAGAAAAACTTGGTGATACATTGATAGTACCATCTCCCATCAATTTCTCCTCTCGTGATAATCTTCCTCCAGAGACTCTATAAATACTCGGATTTCCTCTTCCTTTAAATGAAAGAGATACTGCAATATCTCCCGAAGGCATAAATGTAGGAGAAATCACACTTGCTCCTTGAGGATATACTACTCTTCGAACTTGCTTTGTTTTTCTATCAAATAATGCAAGTGTGTGTCTTCTTCTATCTATATGTGTAAATGTTATATATCTACCATCAGAGGAGACAGAAGGAGAAATTGCTAATCCCAAGATATCAGTTTCTTTTTTAAGTCCAGTTCCATTTGGTAAAATAGACCACAATGTTTGTTTAATAGGACCTTCTTTCATTGCGAAGAAAATACGAGTGCTAAATAAAGAACCATCTCCTATGAGATGTTCTAATAAAGCAGACATAGAAGCATCTGCGACACCCTGTATACCTCGTTCATTTGCAATCTTAAATTTTCGAGAGACTACGCTTGTACGAGAAAGTATATCAAAAATTTGTACATCAATGAGATATTCAGAACCACTAGAAGACCATGATGTTGTTATAAGAAGATTTATATTTGATTGAGAGAGTGATACAAAATTAGGACGACTCCCTGGAGTATAAGATACTTTATACTGTCGTAATATTTTCATAAAAGGGATATATTGTAAATCACGTTCAAAGGCTTGCACAAGCGACTTTTGTAAAGATTCAGAAACATTCCCTGCCGGTGATGCGATGACCACAGAGAGTGTTTGACTTCCTGTTGGAGATGATAAGTTAATCGTAAGGGTTTTTGTATACGCTACTGTAGATGTTATAAATAACATCGCTAGACATAGTATTATTTTTTTCATTTCTTACTCCTCTAATAGATTAAAGTTTACCACAAAGTCTACGGATTTACGGTTAGGTGGTACTGGGAAATGTGTATATTGCTCTATAGAACGCAGAGCTGAAGCATCAAAGTCTTCTCGACCAGAACTACGCTCTATCCTATAATTCAATATCTTACCTGAACCATCTACAAAGATACGTATTGTTGTACGCAATTTATCATTTGTACCAAGGTTAGGATAAAACCATTGATTTTTTAGTATTGTACCTACAATATCTATATATGTTCCATAATCCATAACTCCAGTATTCTGTGTGCCTCCACCTTCTAGCTTTGCAATCGCTTTTGAAACGGCATTATTTCTATTGATAGTTTCAATTTCTTGTGTGATTGAAGAAAGAGCTTCTTCTACAAGAGAAGCATTTTTACTATTACGAGATGTCTCCTCTTGTCCGACCTCTTTTTTCAATGTTTTTGCTGTTTTTCGCTCTTGTTTAGGGCTTTTGACTTTTTCTTTACTTACCTTTTTAGGAGGTGCTTTTGCTTCTTTATTCGGTGTTGCAGATTGTTGCACAGGCTTTTCTACTTTAGGAGGTGTATTTTTAGGAGGATTAGGTGTTGTTACTTCTTTTTTTGGGGATTCACTGGGATCTTTCCTTGATGTGGCTCCTAGATTACCTTCTTTTGCTCCATTCCCCATGCTCACACTACGAAT
>CAMWXW010000144.1 GCA_947178315.1 uncultured Desulfovibrionaceae bacterium
TTGCCTCTTGTCTCGTGGGATCGGAGATGTGTATAAGCTACAGAGATACTATTGAATAGTAGAGGATGTGAGTTGTGTATGTCACAGGAGAATTTAATATTAAGAAATGGTTTAATGACTCTTGGTGTTGAGGTAGCTACTGAATATATACGATTGTTCTTATCAATAGATGTAATCGTAGGTGTATTGTTGAGGTAAAAGTCTTGGATGTAGTAATGATAATCCCTACTTAGATGGTTGAGGTAAGTATGTAACGTTAAGTATTGCTCACATTCAGTGCTGTAAGTTAGTCTGAGCAGCCTTAACGACTCATTATATCTGTTATAGAGAGTGTCATTATTAAGAGTCTTTCGTGCCTGTAATTCGTCTTTATTTGTTTGCAGTTGGAATAGTTTATGGGCTTTCTCAGAATACTTAGATAGATAACATTGATTTTCCAATGTGTAGGTAAATCTCACTGTATCGTAAAAACGAAATCCATAGCTTTTCTCACCAATTTTATAAAACGAGTCACAGGCCAATAACTCCATTTTTAATAGGGTCTGAATCATTCTATTGTAATCCTTTCCGAAAATCTTTTCAAGAACAACTGAGCTAAATGGAACAAAGTCTCCTCCGTTAGCAATCTGTCTATTCCGTATAAGGTGAATAAGATACACGAATTTTTCTGCAAGTATAGTCGTCTTCTTGTTTCTGTAATTACTTTCGTTGAGGACTTTGGGCTGTGGATCATGAGAATATACTGACGGTATAAATTCTAACTTGATTCCGTCAAAAGTGCCTGTATGTTGGTAGTATAGGTAAGAATTACCTATCTCATCTATACTTATATCTTTTAATCTGTATATCTTCTTTTGTTTCTTTGTATTTCTCATCTCACCACACTATTTATAATTATAGTTCAATATAATTCATTATGGGAAAACGTATAAGACGTAAGTTAAGCACTGCAACCAGATATAAAATGTCTTTGGCAAAGCAAGGCTCTAAAAATCCGATGTATGGAAAACATCGCAGTCCCAATGTGATTAAGCGAATTTCAGAATCTCTGACAGAGTATTGGAGACAAATATCTTTTGAATAGATACAACGAAAAGGAATGTGTTTAAGTGGGCTATTGGCTGTTATAGCACTTGTATCTTATTAACTCTCTCTTATTTAAAGTCTCTATTTGAACTACTCACACAGTTCAATACTCATTGAATCTTATCGTTTGTTTTACAAACATACTATAAATTCTAATAAGTTGATAGGAAATTTTACATAAGGTGTCCTTTTCCTCTGTTACCTGATTTGGCTCTGAGTAAACCTTGCCTAATGATGCACTTGTCATTCTGCATTGTGCCTAACTTGGCAAGATTGTTCTTTACTTTATAATAAGATAAACCTAATACCTCCTCATTGAACTCTTCAAACAGTGAGGCTATACTGCCATAGTAGTAATGCTCTCCACCTAATTCAAGATGTATCACTTTTCTTTCCTGCTTCATAATATGTGAATGTAGTTGAGGAACAAAGTTAGTGAAAATCTATGCTATAATTTAATAAATGCACATCTTTAGCATTATTTAGCTTTAGGCATTTGGCTTTTGTTTAATATATGCCTATATTTGCAGTGTCAAACAGAAATATTTATATCAATCACTAACAATTATAATCCACGAAAATGAGTGTAAAGAACAGCCATACAGCAGCCGATTACTTGGAATGGAATACAATGCTCAACCTCCTCCGTAAGTTATACCGTGACGGAGAGTATCGTATGAGTTTGTTTATTGGTTGTGGTTGCTTCTTTGGACTTCGTGTATCAGACCTCCGTAAGCTTACATGGTCTATGCTTCTTGATGATGACAAGTTCACGCTAATAGAGCAGAAGACGGATAAAAGACGTGTTGTTAAGATTAACTCTGACTTTCAGAAACACATCAAGCAGTGTTATGAAGCACTTGCCGTTGAGAATATGAATGAGGCTTGCTTCTTGTCAAGAAAAGGTATGGTGATGAGTACACAAAGGATAAATGTACGGTTGAAAGAGATTAAGAAAAAATATAACATAAAGATAGATAACTTCTCATGTCACTCGTTGAGGAAGGCATTTGGAAGGAAGGTGTTTGAATCGAGTGGAGAGAATGCACAGATGGCACTGGTAAAGCTCTCTGAACTCTTCAACCATTCAAGCGTTGCAATAACAAAAATCTATCTTGGATTACGAGAAAAAGAACTCTTAGAGACCTATGACCTCTTGGACTTCTAAAAGCTCACCTATTAAATAATTGCCCTAAAATAGAGCATCTTTCACAGAAAATTGCTAACTTTGCACCTGCAAACCCACGATGGGTGAGCAGACATACTTAGAAAGCGTTTTCGCATCATTCTTTTTGGAGAAACCTAGGAAATTTCAACCAATAGAATACAGAATGAAAGTGAAAGATGCTCTCTTTGGCTTGTATTGTCATAACCCTATGATATACAGTCAAAGTGGAGTCAAATTCCCTTATCTGTATTCTTGGCTATCCTAGGGCCACTCCATTAAGATATGTGGAAAATGGCTCCACTTTCTTTGTGTGCCTATCTCAGTTACTATCAAAAAGCATCGCAGAGCCATAGATGCACACCTTAGTAAAATGGAAATAACAGAAGATTTGATTCACATGCTAAGAACTCTGGAAACAGACGCAAAATTAAAAGAAATGGGATTCAGTGAAGAAGAGATTAATCAGGGAAGAGAAATAGTTAAGAATCTCAATATCGAAGGATCTGAATCATTACAGCATGCACAATCCCTAATACAAAGAATGGAAGATATGGATAAACGTGCTGCTGAGGCTCGATCAAAGATTTAAAATAAACTCATGGGTATTGGAA
>CAMWXW010000145.1 GCA_947178315.1 uncultured Desulfovibrionaceae bacterium
CTTGCCTCTTGTCTCGTGGGCTCGGAGATGTCTACAACAGACAGATGTATTTCAATGTATAGAAAGGATAATAGTAGGCTTCATCATGTGATGAAGCCTAGACAGGATTAGTAAAGGAGCTGTTCTCTTCGTTTCATATCTTCATCAAGAAGCTTATCATAGTATTTTGCTAATCCATCAATTGATGTTTCTTTATAGCCAGCGTTCATATCAAGTCCAGTTTCATACATTGTGTGGAGTATTTCATCGTATGAGATTCTATATGAACCTGCGAGAACTTTAGCATATGATGCTGTATGTATTGCACGTAGTGTTGCATTAGCATTGCGTTCTATACATGGTATCATTACAAAACCACCAATAGGATCACATGTTAATCCTAAACTATGTTCCATTGCAATCTCTGCGGCACGTTCAATTTGATCTGTTGTTCCACCTAAAAAATAACACATTGCAGCTGCAGCCATAGAAGTAGAGACGCCTATCTCTCCTTGACAACCAACCTCTGCACCAGAAAGAGAAGCATTGTGTTTTGCTAAAAGTCCGATAATACCCGCAACAGCAAGTCCTTTAAGAATGGTTTCTTCTGGAAGGTTATATACTTCTTGTGCATAGCGTAATACACCAGGAAGAACACCAGCAGAACCACATGTAGGAGCTGTAACCATTACTCCCATGCTTGCATTTTCTTCAGAAACAGCAAGAGCAAAGGCAGAAGCAAGGGCATCATTTTTTACGATTGGATTACTTTCCTCCATAGCAGTTTTGAAGACTCGTGGAGCTTTTCTTTCAAGAAGGAGTGCTGCTGGAAGATACTTCTGTGTCGCATTGAGTCCTCTATCAATACAAGCATTCATTGTATCCCAAATCTCTTTACAGAAGTCCCATATCTCTACGCCTTCATATTTTTCAACATATTCTGGCAACGATATATTATTCTCATTACAAAAACGTTGAATATCTCTCATTCTATTATCTGGATAGACATGCTGTATTGTATCGTCTTTTCCATCTTCTATAACAGCACCTCCCCCAATGGAATAATAGAGTTTTGAACACATAGGTTTTTTATCCGATTCATGTTTGAAGCCTTCTATTCGCATAGCATTTGTATGTCGTGTAAGAACGACTTCTGGTTGCCATACAAATTCTACTTTGTGGGGTGCTAATACAGTTTCAATTGCTTTATCAGTAAAGTGTCCTTTTCCTGTTGCTCCTAAGCTTCCAAAGAGGAATACCTTAAAAAATTTCATATCAGGATATTCTTCTCTAAACATACGGGCAATAGTGCTAGGTCCAATAGTATGACTGCTAGAGGGACCCATACCAATTCTATATAATTCTCGTAATGAATACATACTATGCTCCTTATTTATGCTGTTTGCCTATTATCAATAGAGTCTACAATAACTCCAATAGCTCCATCACCTGTTACGTTACATGCTGTACCAAAGCTATCTTGAGTAAGATACAATGCCATCATCAAAACAGTGAGATCTTGACTGAATCCTAAAATACTCATTAAAAAGGGGAGAGCAGTCATTATAGATCCTCCTGGGACTCCTGGAGAAGCAACCATTGCAAATGCAAGTGAGAAGATAAATTGAGCTGATAAAGCAAAGCTAGGCTCTATTCCAGAAAGAAGCATAACAGCAGTTGAACATATAGTAATCGTTGTCATACTTCCACCCATATGGATATTTGCACAAAGTGGAGCTACAAAGTCTGCAATTTTTGCTTTAACACCATTTGCTTGCATAGCTTCTATAGTAACAGGAATAGTAGCAGCAGAAGATTGTGTTCCTAAAGCAGTAAAGTATGCAGGGAGCATATTTTTAATGAGGGTAAAAGGGTTTTTCTTAGCAACTATTCCAGCAATAATGAATTCTGTAATAAGTATGCAGATATGAAATGTGATGACAAGAGCAAAGACTCCAGCAAATGTTTTCATGATGTGTGCAACTTTTCCGGCAAAAGTGATATCTGCAAATACACCAGCTATATAGAGAGGTAAAAGAGGTATAATGATACCAGAGATAATTTTTTGAATGATAACTTGGAATTCTTTGAAATTAGAAAGAAGATTTTTAGCTTCTGTAAGTGCAATTCCAGCACCTAAAATGAAAGCGATAAGTAAAGCAGAAATAACATCCATAACTGGCTTAAAATTAGGATTGATAAAGGGAGTTGTAACACCATCGGGATTCTCAACAGCAGAGAGAGCTCCTTTTACAACAATAAAAGGCAAGATATTAGAGCTAATAAGAAAGGTTACAAGTCCAACGAGAATAGTTGAGCAAAAAGCTAATAAAACAGTAATCACAAGAAGCCTTCCAGCATTTTTACCAAGTTCTGCAATTCCAGCAGTAACAAAGGCTAATACGAGAAGAGGGATTACAAACTGTAGAAATTGTCCAAAGAGAGCATTAAATGTTAAAAGTATGCGAACTATGATATCATTGCTAATAGAGGAACTTATACTTCCAAGAATAATACCAAGAATAATACCAGAGAGGAGCTTAATCAATAAGCCAAAGTTATTTAGTTTACTCATACATTACCTCACTTAGGTTAACAGTTTATGCATATGTTTCACTAACCTCATATGCGAACCATGTATAGTGCCGATTGATGATGTAATCTAAAGCATATACGCTTTATTATTACATACTATTGATAGCTTGTATAGTTATTTTTTGCTTTTTATCTGTAAGAATTATGGAATATACTTTGCATTGAATTATAATGAACACATTACACACGGGTTTTTATATTCTGTTTCATTGCAGATTATCATAGGATATGGTATAGATTTTATTATGAGAATAATCCAATATATGCGTATATTAG
>CAMWXW010000146.1 GCA_947178315.1 uncultured Desulfovibrionaceae bacterium
GAAGAAGACTAAGATATATTATGAGCCTGCTGCACTGTTTAGAGATTGCTTGAATGCTGCTGCATTGGATTGCATAAGACTATATATTGTTGAGCGAAGAGAAGCTTGTGTATTGAGTTTCATCATTTGTTGTTCACCTGCTCGTGTTTGATCGCTTAGACTATTCTGTAGTAAATCAAGAACAACTGTGACATCTGATGAATTAAAAGTAGCATCTTGATGTTCGGGTGGAAGACCAGCTGCTGCTGCATACTTTTGCCATGTTGCTGCATCATTTCCTGTAATAGTATATGAATCTCCAACAGCTACTTTTGATTGTAGACCCACAATAATTGGCATGAGTTGCTGTATTGCATAGATCACATCATTTCGTTGCTGTACCTCTGTAAAAAGAGTAACAAACTCGCTCTCTACCTGTTGAGAGATATAGGCTCCGAGCATGAGTACCATTGTCTGACCATCTACTATTGATGATACAGTTTGTCCATTTGCTGTTGTCACATTGACTGTATAGAAGCCTGAGATGATAGAGCCGGATTCTTTATATACTTGGATATTCATAGAGGTTGCATTATCAGGAATCAGCGCTTGGGATACTACTTTATTATTCTGAACCACATTGTGTGTCGGTGTACTTGTTCCAATGGTGAGTGGATTCATACATTCTCCTTTATTAACGAATGACTGTTGCAGACATTGCATCTTTTATATATCCAAGCAATGTTTTCGCAAGATCAACAGCTGTACCACGGGCATTTACAACTGAACTTGTACGTGTGTTCCATTGTTCGCTTTTATTTGAGATTGTTGTCTGAAACTCATTTAAGTTATCCAAAGCAGCACGAATTTCAGAAAGTTTTGCACGATAATCTGCATTGTTCTGTTTAACGTATACTCCTAAGTCGACAACATTTTTATACTTGTCGAAAAATTGTTGCCATGTTTTATATACTACTGGTGTGAGTACAGCTGATGGTGTTGCCCGATCATCTGGATCTTTAAGTGTTCCTACAATGGTATTCAGAGCTGAAACTGCACCACTTATCTCTTGAAGTGTTACAGAAAAATGCTTTGTATTATCATACATTGCTGCTATTGCATCATCTACCCCTTTCATATTTACTTCTGTAAAGAGCAATATATACTCTTGGAAAGAGATTGTTGTTGTTATAGCATTACCTGAAGTATCTGTTCCTTCAACTGTAAAGTAGCCTCCTGAGACTGATACATTTGTTACCGTTCCTATTGACATACATACTCCTCAACCTACATGTTATATATTATCGGTCTTATCAATAGCAGTCGTATGAGGAAGGAGTAGGGACTACTCCTCTCATTCCGATAGAGTTACGCTCGAGCAGCTGATGAAGAAGCATTGTTGAGAGCCTGTAGGATATCCGATAACACACGCATCATCGATGTTATTGTTGCTTTTGTATTATCATAGTTTGCTTCTGATTTTGTACGCTCTGTTTTTGCTGTTTCTGCTCTCACGTTATCTAATTGTCCTTTTGCATTGAGTGTTGCTGCATCTGATTCTAGTGATGTACGTGTAATGTTGTTCACTGTTGTTACATTCCCAGAGAAGAGTTCCATTGCAGCTTTTATGTTATCAGATTTTGCTTGCTGTAATGCTTTAGCACTCGCAGATGTTGGATCTTTAATCGCATTGAGTTTTGTTTGGAGTTGTTCAGCTTTAGCTCGCAACTGTCTTAGTTGTGTTTTATCTGCATTGCTTAACTTGCCCCCAGTACGTGATGCTGTAAACTCTTTATTTACAAGTTTTAGCTGTTTATGTGTATTATTATGGAGTTTGTTTTGTAAGCTTTTTTCTTTTGCTGAACTAATGCCAAGCTTATCACTCATGGAGCTTCTAAGACTACTATTCATTCCTGCAAGACCACCAAGAGATACTCCTGTTCCAAGAGCGCCAACAACACCTTGAGTAATTGCTCCCATACGTGTTTTATCAGCAGACTGCATCATTTTATCGACCTGTTGCATACCTTCTTGTATAGCTATATTTTGCTGAGTTGTACTCACTTCTCGTTGTAACTGTCTTGTCTCGTTAGCTGAGTTTAGTGATTCAAGCATAAGTGTGAGAATCATACTCGCACCACTCACTTCACCAAAGAGATTTCCACTTTTACCTTGCATTACATCTTGAGAAGCCTCTTTATTTGGCTCTGTTAATGTAGGTACTCCTGAAGCGAGATCATTGATACTCACCTGTGTTTTGACTCCTGCTATATCTTGTGTCGATACCTGATTTTGTCCTAGTGATTCAAGATTAGGCTTTGCTGTTGTTACTTCTTGTATGGAGTCTTTTTTATCTGATTTCGATGTCTCACTAATTTGCTCTCCTATACCTTGTAAAAGAGCTGTATTGATACTTACATTATTATTTATACCGTTCATATGTTCTCCTTGTAATCAACCGTATCTTTATATCTCGCTTACTATATAAAAAGTTATATAATCTGCATGTAGAATGTATATAGATTTACTATATATTTCTGTTATGCTCGAGCTGCATTTATAGTTGAAGCATTTAAGCTACTCATTATATTCACAAATGTTTCAATCATTGCTCTATATTGTTCCATCAGCATATTTGTAATGTCATTACTTTTTTCTTCATCTACACGTTGGTTATCTAAGTTGATTTGTAATTCTGCTGCACGAGCACGAGCTTGCATTCCTTCAGCTGTACGAATACCTGTCTCAACACCTATGGCTGTTTGAGCTGCTCCTCCTCCTGCTTGGATTGCTACGCTTGAAGCATCAGCTACCTTTTGGGCTCGAGCTGAGAGTTTAGCTC
>CAMWXW010000147.1 GCA_947178315.1 uncultured Desulfovibrionaceae bacterium
GTTGTAACATGCTGATGGAATGCTTCTCCTGTTCTTCCATCATATAAGACACTTTTTCCTGTTCTTGGTAATTTTGCTTTATCAAGCCACGACCAGATTTCATCTTCACTTGCACCATCAAAAACTGGTGTTTTTGTGATAATACCATCACGCAAGCCTTTAATTGATTCACGTAATTCTTCATCAGACATTGCATCAACCATCTCATCGATGACCTTAGAGTTAAAGACTTCTTTTACTTCCTTACGAAGATGCTCTTCTACAACTCCTTGATCAACCATATGAGAAAGCTGTAAACCCAATTCCTTTGCCGCCCACCCAAGGTGTGTTTCCATTATCTGTCCAATATTCATACGAGAAGGAACACCTAAAGGATTTAATACGATATCGACAGAGCGTCCATCTGCAAAAAATGGCATATCTTCAATAGGTAATATACAAGAAACAACCCCTTTATTTCCGTGACGGCCAGCCATTTTATCCCCAACGCTCAATTTTCTCTTCACAGCAACATATACTTTGATCATTTTGATCACGCCTGGAGGAAGATCATCTCCATCTAATACACGATCTTTTTTCACAATATAGTATTTTTGAATAAATGAGAGCTGTGAGTCATATCTCTTCACAATATCATCAAGGCTAGATACTATTTCTTTTTCCTTAAATAATGAGGTGATTTGCTTAATTGGAATAGATGCTAGCATCTCTGATGTAAGAATAGTACCAGCTGGAAGAGAGTATCCTTTATTCTCATATGCTACACTAGTCGCTTTATCAGCAATAACCTTGAGTATTTCATCACGAAATACACTTGTAAGGGCATAGATATGATTTCTCTCTTTTTCCTCTATACTTTTTATATATTCTTCTTCTATTTCAATACTACGCTCATCTTTATCACCTGAACGTCTATTAAAGACTTTGACATCAATAACAGTACCTTCTACTCCTGGAGGAACTTTTAATGATGTATTTTTTACATCACGGGCTTTATCTCCAAAGATTGCTCGTAATAATTTTTCTTCTGGTGTTAGTTGAGTTTCTCCTTTAGGAGTAATTTTACCAACAAGAATGCTCTCAGGACGAACAAAAGCACCAATACGTATGATTCCACTTGAATCTATATCTTTAAGCATTTCTTCACTTACATTTGGAATATCTGCTGTTATCTCTTCTGGGCCTAGTTTTGTATCACGAGCAACGATCTCAAATTCTTCGATATGAATAGATGTAAAGGTATCTTCTTTTACACATCGCTCTGATATCAAAATAGAGTCCTCAAAGTTAAATCCACACCATGGCATAAAGGCAACCATTAAGTTTTTACCTAGTGCTAATTCTCCTTTTCGTATTGAAGGACCATCTGCGAGAATATCTCCTTTATGTACTTGTTGTCCTAGTGTACATATAGGCTTTTGACCAAAGCATGAATTCTGATTCGATTTATGGAATTTTTGTAAATCATAGATTTTTAATCCATCATTCTCTTTATATAATGGAGCTTCATATTCGACAATAATACGATTTGCATCGACATAACGAACAACGCCTTCTGCCTCTGCTATAATACATGTACATGTGTCAATAGCAATTTCAGACTCCATTCCTGTACCAACAAGAGGACGTTCACACTGTAAAAGAGGAACAGCTTGTCGTTGCATGTTAGAACCCATCAATGCACGGTTCGCATCATCATGCTCTAAAAATGGAATAAGTGCTGCTGATACAGAAACCATTTGTCCAGGCGTTATATCTGCATATGTAACCATATTTTTAGGAACAACTGCAATCTCACCACTATCTCGAACACGCACCATATCAGGAATTATATTGCCATCTTTATCTACAGGGATATCGGCTTGTGCTATCACAGCATTGATTTCATGTGAGGCATCTAAATAAACAATTTCATCTGTTAATTGTGCATTCTTAACAATTCGATACGGTGTTTCAATAAAACCATATTCATTTACTCGAGCATATGTTGTAAGAGATACAATAAGTCCAATATTTGGTCCCTCAGGAGTTTCAATAGGACATATTCTTCCATAGTGTGAGTTATGAACATCTCGAACTTCAAATCCTGCACGCTCTCGTGTTAATCCACCAGGGCCAAGAGCAGATAATCTACGCTTATGAGTTACTTCTGAAAGAGAGTTCGTTTGATCCATAAATTGAGATAACTGTGATGTTCCAAAAAACTCTTTTAATACAGCAACAATTGGTTTCGGATTGATTAAATCATGTGGCATCAATGTTGATACATCTTGAAGACTCATACGCTCTTTAATAGCACGTTCCATACGAACAAGACCAGTTCTATAACTCGCTTCTACCAATTCTCCTACAGGACGAACTCGACGATTACCTAAGTTATCAATATCATCTGGTGCTGATTGGCTTTCTTTCATCTCCAAAAGAACCTTAAGACAAATTTTTATATCTTCATCTGTAAGTGTTCTATGCTCTAATGGTACTTCAAGATTAAGTCGTTGATTGATTTTATATCTACCAACAACAGATAAATCATAGTAATCAGGATTTCTGAAAATATTATCAAAGTATGTTGAGAATACTTCTGCTGTTGGAGGAGAACTAGGACGTAGTCTTTTATAGATCTCTAACTGTGCATCTTCTTTTGTAGTTGTTTTGTCAAGCAACAAGGTTTCTGCTAATGAGAGTGATGTTCCAGAACCTGTTGTATGTAATAAAGAAATTTTCTTTATCCCATGCTCATGCAAGATATCTAACATAGCTTCTGTTACTATCTCTAATGCTGAGAACAGCACTTCTCCTGTACTTTTATCTAA
>CAMWXW010000148.1 GCA_947178315.1 uncultured Desulfovibrionaceae bacterium
GCCCGTGAGATAATTCTAACATGAGGTTTATCACTTGTTGTTTTTTGCACAGGTGGAGGAGTAGGTTCAGTGGCTACTTTTTCTTGAGGAGTCTCTGTAGGAGTATTCTTCTGTTGAGTTTCCTCAACGACACTTTTCTTTACTACAGCAGGACGAATAATAGTTGCTCGAGGCACACTTGTTGTTTTTTGGGATTTTGTATCATTAGATAGAGATGGCTCTACTTCACGCACTGGACTTTCTTGCTCTACAACACTTTCTTCTGTATCTCGTTTACGGACAAAGACTTTTGGTGCTTTTTTTTGCTGAATATCTACAATTTTAATACCATGCTGTTGTATATAATCTTTTACTTTAACGACTTCATCATGATGTAGTGTTGTATTATAATTTGCAGAGCTCTTTATTTTAAGGTGTTGCAAGATAGCTATGACATCCTTATTTTTAACATTAAATTCTTGAGCTATATCTCTTACTCTAATAATTACTTGACTCATGTTTAACCCTTTTCCGCTTTGTAAACCAACGAAGTAATAAAAAAAGCCGAGTACACTTTTCATCGGTGCAATGATAGTATCCTCTTCCTTCTCCCTGTGCTAGTAAGAAGCTTCCCTCTTCTGTAACATGAACAACGTACCTATGCAAGTTTTTTTTTTGCATTTTCTTGCGACAAATCACGCATGTACGCATAAGCACAGCTTTACTCATCTTCTTGTAGCACCTCATCATCACTTTCTTCATCTGGGAGCATGAAATTGATTGCCGAACGCAATGCACTCACAGTATCATACGTTACAGAAAGTGTCTCCATCAATACTTCATCACTTGCATGTTGCAGATCTTGAAGACTTTTATATCCAGCCCGTAGTAATGTTTCTTTAGATATCTCTGCGACATTTGCTAACTGTTCTAATATTTTAATGGAAGAATCAGAGCCAGCATACTTGCTCTCTGGATAAATATCAACTTTCCAACCAATAAGCTTGGTTACCAGTTTTATATTTTGTCCTCTTCTTCCTATAGCATTAGAAAGCTGATCATTTGGGACAACAACTTCTAGTCTATTATTTTCTTCATCAACGATAATTTTAGAAACAAGTGCAGGTGATAATGCATTACGAGCATAGATAGAGATATCAGCATTCCATACAACAATATCTATACGCTCTCCACGGATTTCTTGCATAACGTTTTGTATACGAAATCCTCGCACACCAACACATGCACCTACAGGATCTATATCTTTATCTCTTGAAAACACAGCAACTTTAGCACGCACTCCCGGATCTCTTACTATAGATACAACTTGTACTATGCCTTCATCAATTTCTGGCACTTCTCTTCTAAACAGAGCGTGGAGATATTCAGGGTGAGAGCGTGAAAGAATAAGTTGTGCACCAAGCTTCGCTGTTTTATTTACTTCTAATAATAAACAGTCAACTTTATCACCACGTTTAATGAACTCTTTTGGTATCTGCTCACTCTTAAGAAGAAGGGCTTCTGTTTTACCTAAATTGACTATCCATCCATGTTTATCTCTTCTCTGGACAATACCACTTACAATATCACCTCTTCTATCAATATATTCATTATAGATAAGTTGCTGTTCAGACTCTCTCATACGCTGTACAAGAACTTGCTTAGCAAAACGAGCTGCTATACGTCCCATATCACCAATCTCTAGCTGAAAGCCCATATCTTCGCCTTCAACAACACTTGGATCATGTTGACGTGCTTCTTCAATAGAAATTTCAAATGCAGGATTACGTACTTTTTCTACAACAAGTTTGAATTGATATAATTCTAACTCACCTGTTGCATCATTATAGCGTACCTCTAAATCATAATCCTCGCCATATTTAGAAACTGCAGAAATTCGTACTGCTTCCTCTATAGTATGTATAAGCTCTTCTTTAGAGAAACCTTTATCTTTACTAATTTGTTCTAATGCTTTTTTTAACTCTGTTCCCATTCTTTGTCCTCCTCTATACCACTCTATGATTTATCAAAATATATGAGTTGGATACGCTCTATATTATCCCAAGGACACTCACAATGAATACCATCTGCATCTATACAAAGAACACTACCCTCTATTGCACTAAGAATACCAGTAAACTTTCGTCTATTAGGGAGCATAGGTATAGGCTGTTCTAATGCAACAGAGACTTTTTGTCCAATATATTCTTCCAATTGAGAGAGTGTAAAAAAACAACGCTCTACTCCAGGAGTAGAAACTTCGAGAGTGTATGATTGTAGATTATAAAGAGAGGTATATGTAGTATCCTCTTCATCTATCATATCTAACTCTGCACTAAGAGCTCTAGAAAAATTTGTGCAATCATCAATAGTAGCACCACTATCTTTATCTACAAAACACTGAATTACCATTGTTTTACCTCGGATAATCCGTATCCCCCAAATTGTAAGCTCTAATGAATTTGCTATTGGCTTTGCAAACTCTGTCAATAATGGAACAAGAGCATGTTCTTTCATCTACATGTAACTCCAAAATGAATAAAAAAAAATGCCTAATGGCACAACAATGACGTTGCTATATTACTTAATGTTCACTGTCATGTCAACATTTTTATATTCACATTTCAACCTCTTGAATAAGAAATCGTTCTATATCAAAAAGAAGTGAACGATGTTTACACTCTCTACCAAGTAAATAATCAATAAGCATTTGAATAATACACGAAGATGCAAATAAAACAGTTTGTGGTAAGTTACCTACTATTTCCTCAATTCCAATACCACCACTACTCCATTGAGAGGGAGATGGTCTTCCTACTGGAAGAAAACG
>CAMWXW010000149.1 GCA_947178315.1 uncultured Desulfovibrionaceae bacterium
ATCTTATCGTATACATCTATTTTCACATGGTAAAATTAGATTTGAAGTATAAAGAAAAAGAATCTATAAGTCAAATGATTTCTATGATAAGAAAGTTCAGTCTATCTATGCTTATAATATCTCTATAAAAAGTGTTTACATTTACTAAAATAGCACGTATACTACCGACTTAATTATACCATGTATACTCTTACTCTAAGTAAACATACTCAATTACAATGCGTATAACAATTATTATCAATAAAGGAAGAAGTTATGATAGCAAGAAAAGGTACTATACTTTTTACATCAGAATCCGTAACAGAGGGACATCCTGATAAAATAGCAGATCAGATATCAGATGCCATACTAGATGCATTACTTGAGCAAGATGAGAACTCCCGTGTTGCATGCGAAACAATGGTGACAACAGGTATGGCATTTATAGCAGGTGAAGTAACAACAAAAGGATATGCCGATCTACCAAGTATCGTTCGCAATACAATCAAAAAAATAGGATACGATAGCTCGACTATGGGCTTTGATTGGGAAACATGTGCTGTGATGTCTTCTCTTGATAAACAATCTGCAGATATCTCACAAGGAGTTGATAAAACTCGTCCAGAAGAACAAGGTGCCGGCGACCAAGGTATGATGTTTGGATTTGCATGTGATGAGACACCAGAACTCATGCCTGCTCCTATTTATTACGCTCATAAACTTTCTAAACGTCTCACAGACGTTAGAAAACAGAATATTCTTTCCTTCTTACGTCCAGATGGAAAAACACAGCTTTCTTTTGAATATAAAGATGGCAAACCAACTAAAATCCATAATATAGTTGTTTCAACCCAACATGATGCAGAGACATCACAAGCAACTATTAAAGAGGGTATTATCGAAGAAGTTATTCGTAAAGTACTCCCTGCAGAATATATTGCACATAATCCAGAAATTTTTATCAATGCTACAGGAAACTTTGTTATCGGTGGTCCTATGGGAGATTGTGGACTAACAGGCCGTAAAATAATTCAGGATACTTACGGAGGAGCTGGATATCATGGAGGAGGAGCCTTCTCTGGAAAAGATGCTTCTAAAGTAGATAGATCAGGAGCATATATGGCTCGGTATATTGCAAAAAACTTAGTTGCTACAGGTCTTGTCCCACGCTGTGAAGTACAAATCGCATATTGCATTGGAGTATCAGAACCTGTTTCTCTTTATGTGACATCACACCAAACAAGTGAAATTCCTGATGAAGTCCTCACAAAAGCAGTTCGAGAAGTCTTTGATTTGCGTCCATATTACATTACACAAAGACTCAAATTACAGCGTCCAATCTTCAGTAAAACTACATGCTACGGTCATTTTGGAAGAAGTGAGCCTGAGTTTACATGGGAACAATGTGATGCTGTTGAAGAATTAAAGAAACATCTATAAAAGAGAAATAAGGTATCATTATAACAAGTATTGAAATCTTGTGTAAAAATAGACTCTATATTATACTAGATACATGAGAAAGACTGTATTTAATCTACCTAGTTGAATACAGCTCTCATGATATCAGTATATTGCATAGATAGATAATCATCACATACTATACATCTATTCTATTAATGGTAGTGCTATGGTAGAACATACATTTGGATATCCTTTTGAAGCAATTATTTTCTTAATCATCTCATTTTGTATCTCTCTCTATGTTGACTTCAGAGGTCATAAGGCTGGACACATAATGAGTGTACAAGAAGCTCTTCTCTGGTCAATAGGTTGGATAGTTGTTTCTTGTCTTTTTGGACTCTTCATCTATATACAATATGGGGGAGTTTTTGCGAGTTTATATTTTGCAGGCTACATAGTAGAAAAAACGCTCTCGATAGATAATATTATTGTCTTTTCATCTATTTTTTCTTCATTTGGCATTCGCTCTCAAGAATTACAGCATAAAATACTTCTTTGGGGTATTGCAAGTGCTATTGTATTACGAGGTATATTTACATTCCTTGGAGCAAATATCTTGGCATTACATTGGTCTATCCACCTCATCTTTGCAGCTATCATAGCATATTCTGGACTCTCTATGCTGTTTCGTAGTGAAACTCAAGAAGAAATAGACTATTCAAAGCATAAAGTTGTCAATCTATTACGTCGCTATATCCCAATTACAAAGCAATTAGAAGGCAATGCTCTTTTTATATACAAAGAGAGACTCTATGCTACACCAGCATTTATTTGTCTTTGTATTATAGAGCTTTCTGATATATTATTTGCCTTTGACTCTGTTCCAGCAGTTTTTGCTATTACTCAAGAGCCATTTCTCGTCTATTCTGCAATGCTCTTCGCTATCATGGGCTTGCGCGCACTCTATTTTGTATTACAAAGCCTCTTAGATAAACTTTTTTACTTAGAGAAATCAATTGTTATCTTACTATTTTTTATAGCTGGTAAAATGGCTTTAGGAGCATTTGGTATACATCTTCCCTTATGGCTTTCTCTTGGAACTATCCTTGGAATCATTACACTTGGCGTGATTCTTTCTTTACTCTTTCCACCACGCACTCATGAGTAAGTCTATATAACCCGATATCGTAAGAAAGGGATATAGTGAAAAAGATACAAATAGACATATCGCCCTTTTCTCTTTCGTGTAAGAAAAGACTGAGCAAGAATACTCTCTATACACTCTCTCAAATGACGTTCTTGTGTATTATAGACAGGAAGTGCAACAGATACCTTAGGATACGATGATAATGATGTATTCATTCTTCTTCCGTTATACTCATGATATGTAGCAATATACAAAGTGATGTATACAGACTCTATTATGTAG
>CAMWXW010000150.1 GCA_947178315.1 uncultured Desulfovibrionaceae bacterium
GATATATATGACTTGAAGAAATAGAAGATGCGAATTTATGGAACTCTCTTTTATTGTTACTAGTAATAAATCGTTGTCATGATATTATTATCTGCGAACGGTTGGTTTAGGAAATACAGGTGGCTTAGTAAGTAGAGCTGTTCTTGGTTTAGGAGGAATAGTAGGCTTTTGTTGAATTTTTGGTCTTATTATTGCGTAGGTTGAATTACTATCAGATACTTGTTGTCCATTTATTCTTGCTTTAAGATTAGGACGAGCTGGTTTAACTGGAGCTCTCATTCCACTAGTAAATTTTACTTCTGTATAAATTACTTGAGTATCAATGCTACCTCCTATATCTCTACGACGGCTAGAACGACCTTTTAAATTATCAAGCATACTTATAGTACGAGTAGGAGGAAGTGGTGCAAGTTCATCATCTTCTTCACTAGGACAATTATTTACTCTCAACATTCCATCTACTTGATCCGGAGTGTTTACTGAAGCTGTTTTTTTGCTTTTGTCAACCCGAGCATATATAGTATAGTCTGTAGTCTGAGCAAGTAAGGGGTTTCTACTACGTGCTTTTGGCTGTTCTTGATTATCATCTAAAGATAGAACTGTAGAGCGTAAATCATCTGATTGAGTATTTGTTAGTTGAACTACCCCATCAACTGTAGAGTCATTTGCACCTGTGGCTGGAAGATTTTCATATGAGTTTTCACAACTAATTGAAGCAGTATGTGGAGTTTCTGGGCTATCAGATGCAGATGCACTTGCAACGAAATCTGTAACTGAAGATGAACGTAGATTAAGTACAGGGCTAGCTTGTAGATCTACACTATATTGAGACTCAGTATCAGAAGATATACTAGTACCCCTACCATCTGAATCCATAAACCATGGGGTGTTAGTTGTAATCAGAGTTTCTCCTCTTCGGAATAATCTTGAGAGTAAACTTCTTTGATGAAGAACTGGTTCTGATGAGCTTCGGGCACTTTTTTGAATAAGTATTTCAGAATCTAATTGAATCTTTCTCCATGAAGTTGTCTTGACTAATGTATCCACTATTCCCCTGCCCATTCCACCACCACATGAATCAATGGTATTAGCATTTTCCAAAACTTGTCTGACTACTCTTGAAGTTTCAGCGTGCTTTGTTTTTATCTGTCGAATTGCATTCTTATCATACCCCATATTATTTGTTTTATATTGAGTATCCCAACCAGACTCTCGCAATTTTTCTAGTACAGCTTTAGTTACAGCTCCTTGTGGCCTATATACTTTTTCTACAGAACTCTGTAGCTTCATTCTTTGATTTACTATTTTGCTCTCTACATTAAGTTGAGTAGTAGAGTCAGTAGCCTTATCATATTTCGTAACCAATCTTTGCATAGCTTTCTCACGGTGTTGAAATATGTAAAGATTATAGCGTTCTCTTAAGCCTACTGCTCTAGGAGTAATTGGTTTTTTATTAGGTCCATACGGTATATGTAGATCTGATAGACCTGTCCTGCGTAGCATATCGCAGGTTACTTTACTTGCTAAAAATGGTCTCATAATTTCTCCATTATAATGCTTTGAGAAAGTATAAAGAAAATACCACGTTTCCTTATAATTCTTATCTTATATAGAGCATAGATGTACCATTGTCAATATAAGTATTTAGTTCGGTTCTATATAATAATATTATCTATTAAATTTGTTAGGAATCTTTCAAAAGAGGTATATTTTGAGATAAGTATATACGAATGATAGAAAGAAGAGCTTCTATTTATGACAAAAAGAGCAATAGATAGCTCGTTAGCATTATCTATTACTCTTGATTGATATGCTATTATGCAGTCTCTTTTTTTCTAGACTTCTGTGTTTTGCTACCAAGCAATGATTTAATCTGTGCTGTTTGCATTGCTTTTTTACGAGAAACTTTTGCTTTTTCAAGATAACTTATTACTTGTTGTTCCATTTTATGGATAGCATCTTTAGCTTCTCTTTTTTTATTCATTTCATCTACTTTATGAGCTAATGTGAGTGAGCGTTGTAGATATCTAGTTACTTCTTTTTCCCACTGTTTTATAGAGCTGTAGCTCGCTTTTAATTTTGCTGGGATTTCCTTTACAAGTTGGAGAGGTTGTGATAAGTTTTGTTTTTCGATTTTTTTCATAATCGTTTGAGCTATTTTACCTGGCATAAAGGCATCTCTTTGTTTTGCTAATGTCTGTTGTAGTGACTGCAGTTTTTTTGTAAGAGATAGAGTGCTTTTTTTAGTCCCCGATGTATGCATTAGTTGTTCTAGCTCACGTATTTTTCGTTCGAGACCACGTATTTCTTCTTTTTTTCTTTTATCTTTTTCTGTTTTTGCTTCTCGCAATGCTACCTTTTGTACGTTGGAACGCACTTTAATTGTTGTTCCTTGAGTACTCATAGTAGCTTTTTTATGAGTTGCTTTAGGTTGCTTTTTTGCAGAAAGTGTCTTTGACTTCCCTTTTACTTGTTTCGAAGGTGTAGGCATGTTTCCTCCTATACCAATATCGATGTTGGATATAAATTGTGTTACAGGTAGAATGAATTTGTGTAACATAGGCTATATCGTGTTTGAAGAAGGGTGAGTATATTATTCTGATTATAAAGAAAGCCCTCTTTTTTCTTTTTGTTCACTAAAGTATTAGGATACTATCTTTTTTATAGTCTATATGAAAAGCTCTTTTTAGGGATATAGTTAAGTATAATGAAGAAATGTAAAATAGAAAGAGCATAATATGATGCTTTCTTTCTAGAGTGATAAATGAGAATACATAC
>CAMWXW010000151.1 GCA_947178315.1 uncultured Desulfovibrionaceae bacterium
CTTAAATATATTGATATTCAGCTAATATGAGGATACTCAGAAGGAGTATATAAACCAAAGAATATAAGATATGAACAATAGAAACAATAAGAACAGCATATGTTGTTATTCTATAGTCTACTCTTGGAGAGAAGTATTCCATTCTTTACCTAAATGAAGCAGTGTGGTA
Organism: uncultured Desulfovibrionaceae bacterium; assembly: GCA_947178315.1. Classification (GTDB taxonomy): domain Bacteria; phylum Desulfobacterota; class Desulfovibrionia; order Desulfovibrionales; family Desulfovibrionaceae; genus CAMWXW01. The sequence goes on from CAMWXW010000151.1 coordinate 170, forward strand.
TACTTTACTCAAGGGGGAGTGATGCAAGAACAGTCTTTTGTCCTCGTCAATGGTGCACGTGTTGAAGTTGAAAAAACAGAATATACTCTTTCATTGCTTGAATGGTTGCGTTCTAAGGCCAATATGCTTTCTGTACGAGCAGGTTGTGGTGGGGATAGGAAATGTGGAGTGTGTATTGTGAGTTTAGAAGGGCAAGCTGTACAAGCATGCTCTCTACAAATGCACGCAGTTATAGGAAAATCTGTACACACAGTAGAAGGAATACCTCATGATATACGGACAATGCTTGCACATATCCTTTTATACACAGCTACTGTTCCGTGTGGATATTGTACAGCAGGACTTCTTGTAAAAATCCATCTCCTCTTGCAAGAAAATATTGAACTCTCACCTCGTATGGTCATAGAGCGACTTGGTTTTATCGGCTGTACATGTATGGGAGTAAAGCAAATTGTAGAAACTGTACTCAAAGCACAAGAATATCGTAGAACAAAAAAAAGTCTTCCTCAAGTACACTATGGCGGAGTATCAAAAGATTCACCTCGTTTTGGTGGAAAGCGAGTCGTTTTTGGAGAGCGTCCTTTTGTTGAGGATCTCTTTACGCCATCAATAGAACTCCATGGAGTTATTGTATGGGCGACGCACTCTCTTTTTACTGTAGAACGTATTTCTTTTGAAGGAGAGAATACATTTATTACAGCAAAAAATCTCACCTCAACTACAGTACAAGCACCAGATGGTCAAGAATGGCGTATCTTCCTTAAAGAAGGAGATATTGGGTATTGTATGAGTGAAGCCTTTGGGATTGTGCTTGCAAATAGTAAAGAAGAAGCTCGGATACTTGCTCGTGATGTCGATATCTCTTTACGCACATATGAGCCAAAGACAAGTGTAACAGAGATATTGCGTGAAAGTCTTGATGCAACTCAAGCTCCCGTAGTACATAAAACGCTACACTATGGAGAACCAATAGAACGTCTACTCACAAATGGAATATGTACTGTGAATGAAGTATTTTATTCCCAGCCTGCACCATATATACCTCTCGAACCCTCAACTGCAGTTGCTATGTATATAGATGGTCATCTTCACATGTATACACAAGTTGCAGATATCATTTGGTTGCGTGGAACACTTGCAAAACTATTGAATATTGATAAGAGCTATATACATTGCATGAGAACAGAGACAAATATTCTCTTTGATGCTAGAGAAGACTACTTAGTTGCACTCTATGCTGGAATAGCCTCCTATGTGACAAAACGTACCGTACAGATTGCTATGAGTCATGAAGAAATGGCTGTATATCGCTCTCAACCAGTAGAAAGCATTCATGATTACACATTGTTACTCAATGATGTAGGTGAATTGATAGGAGCAAAAATCAGTATAGTTGTTGATGGAGGTGCATATACTACTGATATGATGCGAGTCTGTGATACGCTTATCAGACATGCAACAAGTGGTTTCTTAATACAAAATGTGGATCTCTCCTTTGTTCTTGTCAGTACGAATACAACTCCACGTTATATGCCCCGTGGAAAGTGCTTGGAGGCATCTTGTATTGTCATGAATCGCCTTCTCGATAAACTCTCAAAACTAACACGGTTTAATAGGTATGAATTGAGAGCAAAAAATCTCTTACGAGCAGGAGAATATACTCTTGTAGGAGAATATCTCTATGGAGATATAGTAAGTACTGAGCTATTACAAAGAGCAAAAGAACTCTATACAGCTCACCCTTCAGCTAGTCTTAGTTTTTCTTTCATAGATACTGGACTTACATCTACAAATGCTATGTGTATGGTGGCAATTGATGTTATTCATGGTGGTGATATTGTTATCTATCAACCATACCCTGATTATGGTAATGGTATTACAACACTCATTGCACAAACAGTTATTGGTGCTGTGGGAATGAAAAACTATAATGGTATGACAATACGCTCTACAACAGACTGTATGGGAGAAATGCAAACAATCCCCTCATCAGAAACTGCTATGATGTATCTTGTCTATCACGCAATTCGTGAGGCTATTATGCATCTCAAACGAGATCTTAAAGAGAGTGAGCACCATTCTAAGTTATGGGGCAAACGCTATGTTGGTATTGCGTCTATTTCTTCAGAGCCTGTATATTCAATAGAAAAAGAGCCTATATTACAGGGGAGCTATACAGGAATGATGCATATAGCACGTTGTGAAGAACCATATATTTTTACAAATCTGGTTGTTCTTGTTGATGCTGGACTTCCTTTTAATCCGACATTTGCAACGACACTTGTAGAAGGTGGAATAAGTTTTTCATTTACAGCTATGGTTGGGAGCAAAGATGTAGGACAACAGCCAATAAAGACACAGGTTGAATTTATATGCAATAATGAAGGGATTACAGGATATAGCTTTAAGGGAGTGTATGATGCAAGTGTTGTTGGGCTTGCAAGTAGTTATTATTCTTTTATGTGGTCAAATCATAAAAAGAATATAGCACACTATCCATTATCATAAAATAAGTACACTTTATATGATACAAAAAGAAAAAAGTGAAAAAAGTATAAAAAAGGTATTGACAAAACTGTAAAGTAGTCTATAA
>CAMWXW010000152.1 GCA_947178315.1 uncultured Desulfovibrionaceae bacterium
TATATAAGCTGTATATATCCTGATACTGTGGTTCTTCTATTCGATAATATAGATATCTCTGGAGGTAGTATGGATATTCAAAAATATACAGAACAAGCACAAGCTGTCTTGCAATCTGCACAAAATATTGCTCTTCGAGCAAATCATCAAGAACTTGATATTGATCACCTTTTTATAGCTCTTCTTTCTCAAGAAAACGGATTAGCTAATCGTATTTTTACCAAAGCTGGATATAACACAAGTATACTTCTTGAAGCAACACAGAAAGAAGTACAGAAGAAACCCTCTGTTACTGGGAATACATCACTACATGCTTCAACACGTCTTCAGAAATGCCTACTCAAAGCAGAAGATATAGCAGAACAACAAAAAGATAGTGTAGTAACTGTTGAATCACTTCTTTTAGCTCTTCTCGATAAAGACATATATAAAGGCTCAGGCTTAGAGAAAGTATTTACTACTCTTGGAATCAATAAAAAACAAATAGAAGAGACAATACAAGCAATTCGGGGCAATACAAAAGCAACATCAAGTACAGCAGAATCTCAGTATGAAGCACTCTCTCAATACGGTAGAGATCTCGTAGAATATGCTCGTCAAGGAAAGATAGATCCTGTTATTGGTAGGGATTCAGAAATACGTAGGGTTATTCAAATACTCTCTCGTCGTACTAAAAATAATCCCGTTATCATTGGTGAAGCAGGCGTTGGGAAAACAGCTATAGTAGAAGGTCTAGCTCGTAGAATTGTTCAAGGAGATGTTCCAGATACATTAAAAGATTCAACAATTATTGCTCTAGATATGGGACAACTCATTGCAGGTGCAAAATATAGAGGGGAGTTTGAAGAGCGCTTAAAAGCAGTTCTTAACGAAGTAAAAGCATCTGAAGGACGTATTATTTTATTCATAGATGAACTTCATACAATAGTAGGTGCTGGTAGAACAGATGGTGCTATGGATGCAGGTAATCTCTTAAAACCAATGTTAGCTCGTGGAGAACTCCATTGTATTGGAGCGACAACATTAGATGAGTATAGACAGTACATAGAGAAAGATCCAGCTCTAGAGCGTAGATTTCAAATGGTACTAGCAGATGAGCCCACAGTAGAAGATACTATCTCTATATTGCGAGGCTTACGTGAACGCTTTGAAGTACATCATGGTGTACGCATTATGGATAGTGCTCTTATAGAAGCGGCTACACTTTCAAATAGATATATAACAGATAGACAACTTCCTGATAAAGCAATAGATGTGATAGATGAAGCTGCAGCTATGATACGTACAGAAATTAATTCTCTTCCAACTGAATTGGATACACTGAATAGAAAGATAATGCAACTTGAAATTGAGCGAGAAGCACTCCGAAGAGAAAATGATGATGAATCAAATTCACGTAGAAAGAAAGTAGAGAATGAATTAGAAGAACTTAAAAATCAACAAGGTATCCTCACAGAACAGTGGGAAAAAGAAAAAAGCGCTATTGATACTATCAGAACATGTAAAGAACAGATTGAACAAACAAAACTTGATATTGAAAAAGCAGAAAGAGAGTATAATCTCAACTTAGCAGCTGAACTCAAATACTCTAAGCTCTTAGTTCTAGAGAAGCAATTAGAAGAGTTAGAAAAAGCAAAACAAGAACAATCAGATGAAGGTATTTTACGTGAAACAGTGCGTCCTCAAGATATAGCAGATGTAATTTCACGCTGGACTGGAATTCCTCTAAGTAAATTGCAAAAAAGTGAACGAGATAAAATTCTTCTTCTTCCAACAATACTTCATAATAGAGTAGTAGGACAAGAGCAAGCTATAGAAGCTGTTTCTTCTGCTGTATTTCGTTCACGAGCAGGTCTATCAGATCCAGATAAACCAATAGGAAGCTTTCTTTTTCTTGGTCCAACTGGAGTTGGAAAAACAGAGTTAAGCAAAGCTCTTGCAGAAGCCTTATTCGACTCAGAATATAATATGGTACGAATAGATATGAGTGAATATATGGAAAAATACTCAGTATCCAGACTTATCGGAGCAGCTCCAGGCTATGTAGGATATGAACAAGGTGGACAGCTTACAGAAGCAGTGCGTAGAAAACCCTACAGTGTACTTCTTTTTGATGAAATAGAAAAAGCCCACCCAGATGTATTTGATATCTTATTACAACTCCTTGATGATGGTCGTCTTACAGATTCTCAAGGACGCACTGTTGATTTTAGAAATACAATAGTGATTATGACATCGAATATAGGTGCGCACTTTATAATGGAAACACTTGAAAAATGGAATAATGAACAGAATACTAAGCTTGAAACACTCCTCACAGATGCAAAAGAAAAAGTTCAACAAGAATTACGACTCCATTTCAAGCCAGAATTCTTAAATCGTATAGATGAAATTGTACTCTTTACTCCACTTCTCAAAGAACACATAGTTGAAATCATACAGATGCTTATACAACGTATTGGAAAACGGCTAGAATCTCAGAAAATAACTCTAAAAACAACAGAAAAAGCATTGGATTACATTGCATTACACAGCTATGATCCAACATTTGGAGCTCGTCCTATAAAGCGTTATCTTCACAGCATGGTAGAGACTCCATTAGCGAAGAAGATAATTGAGGGCAGTCTTAAAGAGCATGATACCATAACAATTGATGCTGATGAAGCTGGTCTTATATTTACAGTATCATAAGTAACAACTAATATAATTCTGATATAAATACTCTTGCAAAGAGTAATAG
>CAMWXW010000153.1 GCA_947178315.1 uncultured Desulfovibrionaceae bacterium
TAGGAGTATATTCTTTACTAATCACAATATACTATGTATAGTTTTAGTATATACTAAAGATAAGGAATTTGCAATGAATGTTATCTCTAGAGGAATAGTACTTGGTGGTTCTTTTGGATTTTTACTTGGACTTTGTATAACAGATGTAAGGCAGGCCTTTGGTCTAGGTATGATAAGTGGTTTTTGTGCCGGCCTAACAGTCTATCTCCGTTCTAAAAAGCGTATGGATACTAGGGATTCTTCTGAGCATAATCGATAACAAATTGGAGTATTTCTAGCTGTGCTGCACCTATAATTGAGTATTTTCCATTTACCATAAGTGTCGGTGTCCCCTTTATTTTAAGGGCATTTCCTTCTGCGATATCTTCTTTTATGATATCTTGTATAGCAGAAGATTCTGCAAGGGACTCAATTTGTTCTGGATTATATCCAAGTTCTTTTACAACTTCTAAGAGATATGCTTTTTTCTCTTTGAGAAGTCGTTCTTGATTTGAAAATAGTGTTGTGTAGAATTGGAAGGCTTTTTCTTTATCTTTTGTCCATAATGTAAGGAAAAAGGCGTATGCTACTTGTCCAAGAGGATTTCGAGTGTAGGCTTTGAATATGTACTGTACGTTCTTACTCTGTGATAGAAGCTGTGAAATAGTCTGTGCGCTATTTGCACAATATGGACATAGGAAGTCAGAATAGGCAACAAGAGTAATAGGTGCATTTGTAGAGCCAATAAAAGGTCGATTAGCTACTATCGTAGGGTAGCGTTTTTTTGTCCGTTCTTTTTCTAAATTTGCTTTTAATTCATGCAGTTGATTTTCTAATTCTTGCTGAGCTTCTTTCTCTGAACCTTCAACTACAATACGTAAAAGTTCAACACTGTGTTCTCGTAATACATCGAGAATGATAGTCGGATTTTCTTTTAAGAATTGTCGCACGCTTTCTTCAGTCAATGGCTTTGCATAGGCAGTATGAGCTATATGTATGCACAGAAAAGATACTAAAAAGAGAAATATACGCATATGTTCCTCATAAAAATAAAATCTATGTAGGATACCCAGTATATTGTTCTAAATGAAGTAGTGCGTATGAGAAATCTATCAAATAGAAAAGCAAATATACTGGATATAGAGATACAGTTACTTAATGACACCACATGACATACGTGCGCCTCCACCACCGAGTGGGAGAGGTGTATCAGAGTAATTATCTCCTCCTACATGGATCATGATAGAACGATTTTTAATATCACTCATTTTTAGTCGAGGTGCATATAATGTGGTTTTTGCTGTACCATCTTGATTGACAACAAGGAATGGAAGATCTCCAAGGTGTCCGTCCCCATCATATCCTGCATGCTTATTTGTTTTATAGGGATCATAATGTCCACCTGCTTTTAATCCAGGGACACGTTTTCCATTTTGCTCAGCAGCATCGCAACTTGGGTTCTCATGAATATGAAATCCATGCTCACCTGGAGGAAGTCCTTGAAGATCGGTTGTGATTTCCAACCCTTTTGGGCTATCTTGGAATGTAACTGTTCCAATAGATGCTCCTATATCACCATTTTCTTTTAAGGCATGAATAGTTGTTGTAATCTTAGTTGATGCGTGTGCATGAACTGTTAGGAATGCTAAACATAATGCTGTAAATACCACACGTTTCATGTATATCTTTTCTCCTTTAGATGGAATTGAGGTACGAGTATACGCTATCTAGTGAAATATGCAACATATAAATGCAAGTAATATGCTGATTATATTATATATATTGCATAGCATAATTCACTAAGGATAGAGAAAGCTTAATCTCTGGTTGGGAATAATCCACATGCAAGATGTTTTGGCTCTGGACAATATTTGAGAGAGTAACAAGGAGCGCCACTTTCTTTGAATACACTTGGAAGGATTTTTGTACACTCTTTACGCATTGTATTTGCTAATGCCCGTATCTCCCATTGAGCTCGGATACAACACCTATGCTCAAAGAAATTGAGAAGAGCTCTGCAATTCATAGTAACGACAATACGTGTTTCTGCTGCTTGTGGTAGGATAAAACGAATATCTTCGATACACTCTTTTGCTTTTATATCTTCTTGTTGAAAGAGAGTAAGGAGTTCTTGATAGGTTTCTTGTATAGATTCCATAAGAGCAGTATATTTTTCTTTTGCTTTTATATTCTTTTCTATTGATGGTGGTGTGATGTATGAAAAATTCTTTCCTGTTACATATCTCTGGCTCTGTTGAGAATATGAAGCTATGCGATGTCGCACTAGTTGATGTGTAAGCGCTCTTGATACCCCTTCAATGGCAAAGGTAAAGCTCACATGTTCAAGGGGACTAACATGTCCAGACTTTACAAGATTAGCAATAAATTGTTCTTGCTCTTCTTTGCTTGGAGTGCCTTCAAGAATATCTTCAAAGACATCTCCAATAAATCCATTGTAATAACATTGTCTGAATGATGCAAAAATAACCTCTAATGGATTTGGAGTGTGTGCTAAGAGGAGAACCTTTTGTGGTGATGCCATATATGCTCCTGTTTATGTATGATAAATATATTTGTTATTGATTTTTTTCGATTAAAAAATTTATACTAAAATTATATGTAACATTATATACAATTATTATAATATTGCACATGAAAAATAAAGAGGTACACAAACGTTTCTCTCTATACATAAGTATAGAAAGATGAAAAAAGAACTCTCTTGCATAGTAAAAAAGAGTCTCTTAGTATGAAGTTCTA
>CAMWXW010000154.1 GCA_947178315.1 uncultured Desulfovibrionaceae bacterium
CGTATACCTAGATAGTCTTTCTCGATATCACATAGTATAGATATTATGTCTTGTGGACTGATAGGGCAAGAGGAGAGAGAAAATCATCTCATACTACATGATATTCGTAATTGAAAGATATATAAAAATGTGATATCAACATGAGAGTGAGGTTCGTACGTGAAGGAAAGTATAAAAATCATCATTCTCTTTTTACTTGGAATTCTCTGTGGCTATTATAAATTGATTCCCTATGAGTTCTCTTCTTCCATACTTACAATAAGTGTGTGTATTATTCTTTTTTGTAGTGGAATGACTATTGGTTTTAATAAGTCTACACTAGGTAATATACGGCATTATGGTGTACGAGCTATTATGTTGCCACTGTGTACTGTAGTATGTGTTCTTTTTTGTAGCTTTCTTTTATGGACATTTTATCTTGATTTACCTTTATATAGTGCATTAGCTGCATCAAGTGGATTTTGTTATTATAGTCTTTCTAGTGCTCTTGTAGAGGAACTTTTTTCTGTTGAGCTTGCAGCTCTAGTACTCCTTACAAATATGATTATGGAAATTTTTGTATTATTGTTTGCACCAGTATTTGCTTGGCTTTGTGGCCCTCTTGCACCTATTGCTATAGCTGGTGTTTCTGCTTTAGATATTTGCTTGCCTGCTATTATGAGAAGTAGTGGCAAAGAATACTTTATCTATGCTGTGATACATGGAGTTAGCTTTGAACTTCTCTCTCCACTTTGTATTTACCTTTTTTACTTTCTCTCGCAAATGTAACAAGATATCTTATTCTTGGAGGATTTGATTTTTTATCAAGAGGGATTATGTATAAAACAAAAGTTGAATATATATCTGTAGTGTGGTAGGGTAGAAGAATAAGACTCTGCTTGATGTTATACGTCATTGTGTACATGAGGAATTTTATGAATGAAGAAATATATGATGAGCATAGAGACTATATAGAAGCTTTAGGGGATTGGAAACGAACTCATACTGCAGGAGAATTGCGTAAAGAAGATGTCGGAAAAGAAGTCTGTATTATGGGCTGGGTTCAGAGAAAGCGTGTTGTTGCAAGTGCAGTCTTTGTCATTTTGAGAGATAGATATGGACTTGTGCAGATAGCGTTTTCTAAAGAGCAAGAAGAGCTTTATAGAAAAGCATCTCTTGTACGCTCAGAATATGTTATTGCTGTAAAAGGCATTGTTCAAGAGCGTCCTCAAGGAATGTCTAATACTGCTATGCCTACAGGTGAAATAGAAATTACTCCTATAGAATGTAAAATCCTCAATGTATCAAAAACACCACCCTTTGTGATTGAAGATGCTATAGAAGCAAATGAAGATACAAGACTCACATATCGATATCTCGATTTACGAAGACAGGTGATGACAAAGAATATCATCTTGCGAAGTAAGGTAGCATATGCTGTGCGTCGCTTTTTTATTAAGAAAGGATTTTTAGAGATAGAAACACCATTCCTTATTCGAGCGACACCAGAAGGAGCTAGAGACTATCTTGTTCCAAGCAGAGTACATGAGGGTAAATTTTTCTCTTTACCACAGTCACCACAACAATTTAAACAGCTTTTGATGATGAGTGGTTTTGATAGATATTTTCAAATAGTGCGTTGTTTTAGAGATGAAGATTTGCGTGCAGATAGACAACCAGAATTCACTCAAATAGATGTCGAGCTTTCTTTTGCAACAGAGGAGGTAATTCAGCAGATAGCAGAAGAAATGATAGCCTATGTTATGAAAGAAAGTATTGGTCAAGAGATATCACTTCCTTTGCCACGCATGACGTATAAAGAAGCAATGGAACGTTATGGAGTGGATAAACCAGATACACGCTTTGGTATGGAACTTATCTCTTGTACAGAATGCTTTCGTTCTTCCACAATAGAAGCCTTTGCACAAGCAGAAACTATTAAGGCTTTATGTGTACCACGTTCATTTACGAGGAAAGAGATTGATATATATACAGACTTTGTGAAACGATATGGTGCAACAGGTCTTGGAGTAATCAAAGTCACCTCTCAGGGGTGGGAATCTCCACTCATAAAAGCATGTCCTGATGCACTTTCACTCTTACAAGAACGTATCTCTGCGCAAGAAGGAGATACTATACTTATACAGGCAGGAAATGAAGATATTGTTAATGCAGGTCTTGGCAATCTTCGTGTGTATATTGCAGAATATTGTGGTATGATACCGGAAGATGTTTTTAATCTCCTTTGGATAACAGACTTTCCACTTTTTGAAGAAGATAAAGAAAATAATCGTTTTGTAGCATGTCATCACCCCTTTACTTCAATACACCCTGATGATACAGAACTTCTTTTTACAGATACAAAACATGTGCGTGCACGAGCATATGATATGGTTCTTAATGGAACTGAAATTGGTGGAGGCTCTATACGTAATTACACTATACAGCAACAACGTGATATCTTTCAAGCTCTCGGCTTTAGTGAGGAAGAAGCCTATGCACAATTTGGATACTTTTTAGAAGCATTGGAATATGGAACACCTCCTCATGGTGGTATAGCATTTGGCTTTGATAGAATAGTTGCATTGCTTGCAGGAACACAATCAATACGAGATGTTATTCCTTTTCCCAAGACACAAAAAGCGACGTGCTTAATGACATCTGCACCGAGTGTTGCTTCCCAAGAGCAATTAGAAGAATTACATATACATATCACAAGAGATGAAAAGAGAGACTAATATTATGC
>CAMWXW010000155.1 GCA_947178315.1 uncultured Desulfovibrionaceae bacterium
CCACATAATAGAATAAGATAACTATAAAAAATCTATCTTCTACAGTATATAGGATTTTTTTCTAGCTAGCAAGACTTTTTTACAATCTTTACAAGAGAATATGTATTATCTATCTTTGAACTGATTATAGTACTTATAAATATACTGTATAGCGGAAATAATAGCCATGAACATAGCTATGTAAAGAATAAATAGTCCTAATGGAACTGGATTGATACCTAAATAAGGATAATATATAATCAGTAATGAAAGAGCTATATTTTGCAATACTGTTTTGATTTTTCCAAGAGCATCAGCTTGAATAATGTATCCAGACTCTGCTGCTACTGCACGTAAGCCAGTAACAAGAATTTCACGTACAACGATGATAATTGTAAGCCATACAGGTATTCTCTGTGTATAGGTAAGCATAATAAGCGTTGAACATATAAGAACTTTATCTGCTACAGGATCTAAGAGTTTGCCAAGAGCTGTTATTGTTTTTGCTCTGCGAGCAATATATCCATCTAAGATATCTGTAAGACTTACAACTACAAAAAGTATCATCGCAATGAAGGAAAGCAATTTTGATGAAGGGTAATAGAGCAAGAATAAGATAATAGGAGTCATCAATATTCTAGAAAAGGTTATCTGATTAGCAAGATTTAAGATATTAGATAAAGGCTTTCCCATACTGTATACCTACTTTGATAAAATCAACATATAATATTAACGTACTTTATTGAAATATACAAGGGAAAAGCAATATTTTTCAATAGTACGTTAATAATACACTAGTATCTTACAGCCTATAAAGTAAGCTAGTTATTTCTTGATAACGCTCTTTGGCTACAGAATTCCCCTCATCTTCTACAAGAGGAATGCCTCGCTCAGCAGCTTCTTTTGCTTTCATATCAAGAGGAATAGAGCCAAGAAAACGTATTCCCATACTTTCTGCCATATTTTTAGCAGAATCTTTACCGAATATAGGACTTTCACAATCGCAATGAGGACAAACAAAGGCACTCATATTTTCAATAAGTCCTAAAAGTTCGATTGAAGTTCCTCGTACAAATCCTATTGTTTTTCTTACATCGGCTAATGCAACTTCATTGGGAGTAGTTACAACAATAGCAGAAAGTTTAGGCAGTGTTTGCATAATAGTTAAATGTTCATCTCCAGTTCCAGGAGGTGTATCTATAATAAGGTAATCAAGAGAACCCCATAAAACGTCTCTCAAGAAAAACTGAATAGCAGAATGTTTTTTAGGACCACGCCACAAAATAGGAGAATCTGGATCTTCTAGTAGATATTGTATAGAGAGTACTCCAAGAGTATCAGAGTAGCGTGCTGGAATAATTTTAGAGCCATCTTCTGTATACTTAGGTGCTTCTGTTTTTAATAAAACAGGAACACTTGGACCATGTATATCTACGTCTAGTAAGCCAACTTTTTTTCCTTCTTTTGCAAGCTGTGCAGCTAGATTTACACTCACAGAGGTTTTTCCAACCCCTCCTTTACCACTTAAAATAAGAACGATATTTTTTATATTTGAAATTGTATTTTCTAATTGTTTTTGAGCTTTATCTTGTTGAACAAGAGTATTTAGATCTGTTAAATGTTCCATTACATTATCTCCCTAAGGAAAGTATATAATAACAATATACTAATAAGTAATACTATCATAAAAAGTAAAAGCATACCACGATTTTTTTGAATTTTTTTTACTATAGATACATGAGGAAGAAAGGCGATAATAAAAAAGCGTATTCCTCTTCCTATGAAAGATGTGACAAGAAAAAGAGGGAAGCTAAATGTGAAGACACCTGCAAGGATAGTTGCAAGTTTATATGGAAGAGGTGTAATACCAGCAACCAGCATTGTAAGGATACCATATTTTTCAAACCACATGTGTGCAGATTCATATATTGCATGCAATGAATAGGTATCGATAATCCACATTCCAAGTGAAGAGAAAAAGAAGAAGCCTATTCCATATCCAATAGAGCCTCCAAGTACAGAAGCAATAGTTGTCCCTAAGGCATAACGAAATGCATAGGATTTTCTAGCAAAAACCATAGGAATAAGCACAATATCAGGTGGGATTGGGAAGATAAATGATTCTGCAAAGGCAATGCTATATAATACAAGTTCTGCATATTGTGTATGTGTATAAGAAATACAGAGTGAACGGATTTTATGAAACCATTCTCGAGTTCTCGTATATAAGTGTATCACAAAAGACCTCTAGACACATAAATAGACTGTAATAATATACAAGAAAATGAAGAGAATAGCAAATAAAAAGATCGTCTCTTGAGACTTATTTTTTATGTAATGGTTTTGTGAGAACATGAAAAGGATATGGATATGTAATACCACAAAGACGAACAAACTCTTCAGCAATACCTTCATATCCGTAGAAATGGATAGAGCCTCCACGATAGAACATAAAACGGACAAGGTAATAAATAGCACGAAGAGCAGAAGCATTGATATATATGACATCTTGCATATCAATAGTAAGAGCTAATGGAATGCCATATTGTTCCATCATCTTTCTTATTTCTGTATTGATACGCTCCACACTACTTGATGTTAATCTTCCAGTAAGTACAAGGAGTATATCGTTTGCTCTTCGCTCAAAGCTAATCTCCATGCATTCCCCCGTTACTGTGTTATATCGTATTATTCAGAGAATCTAGTAGAATATTTGAAACTCTAGTCTATAACTATCTATACT
>CAMWXW010000156.1 GCA_947178315.1 uncultured Desulfovibrionaceae bacterium
CTCGTAATTTCCAATCTCGTGCACCGTAGAGACGTTTTGTATATAAAAAGATATCTCTAAAGTCAATACGGATATCATACTCTAAGATAATACGAATAATACCAAGTACAGCCCTACGAATCCCTTGTGTATCCGTTGTTCCTGTTGGAATCATCTGCATTGCAAAACAACCAATAACAATATCTATTTTATCTGCAAGCGCAACAATATTACCAAGAAGACTAGATGGAAGTGATGAAGAACCAATAGGAAGATAATGCTCTGCTATTGCATTGGCAATATCCTCTCCTTTACCTTTCTCTCTTGCATACACACCGCCCATAATTCCTTGTAGAGTATCAAACTCTTTTACAACAGCACTCACTAAGTCTGCTTTACACAAAAGACCAGCTTGAGAGGCTTCTGTTTCAAGATGAGGAGCCATTAAATGTGCTATATAGACAGCTAATGCTTGTATACGCAAAGCACGCTCACGCATCGTCCCAAGAGAAGTAATAAATGTTACATCATCTAGCTCTTCCAGCCATGTTTCGAATGTAGTCTTTACATCTATTTCATAAAAGAACATTGCATCTTCTAATCGTGCTTTCAGTACTCTCTCCCAGCCGGCCTTTATATTAGGGCTATTATGTGGATTATTCGTAATTGTTATAAAGTAAGGCAAGAGATTTCCTTCGTTATCGACAAGACCAAAACTACGTTGATGACTCTGTATAGTTGTAAGAAAGACTTCTTTTGGTAAAGCCAAATAACGTGTATCTACATCTCCTAATAAAACATAGGGATACTCACATAAATTAGCATTTTCTTCTAATAAATCTTCATGAGAAATAATCGTTGCATTATACTTTTCTTCTAATGCCTTCATACCTTCTTCTATAAGCTTCTTCCGTTCACTGTAGAGAGGTACGACCATTCCTTGCTCTCGTAATATTGAAAAATATTGAGAGGCAGAAGGAATATAAAGAGGAGTATTACATAGAATACGGTGTCCATACGTATATTGTGGACTTGCAGTTACACAAGGACCATACGCAACATGAATAGGGATATCTCCATAAAGAGCAACTAAGGCCGTGAGAGGACGAGCAAAGACAACATGAGAACTTCCCCAACGCATTTTTTGTATACTAGAAAGGTGAAGAAGAAGCTCATGACAAATATCAGAGAGAATATCCTCTGTTTTTTTACCTCCTAGCACATGTTGAGTCGCAATATATTGTCCTTTAGGAGTCTCTTTTACATACACATCATCTATTGATATATTATATTTTTTCAAGAAGCCATGTAATGCTGGAGTAGGTTCTTCTCCATTCCATGCGACTTGTGCTGGAGGCCCTAAGACCTCCTCTTTTTTACTCCCTTGTGTATCTGCAAGCTCATGTATATAAATACCAATTCTTCGAGGAGTCGCTATAAGAGTATAGCTTGTATAGTGGAGCATCTCTCTTGCTAAGATATCTAAACAACGCAACTCCATTTCCTTTTCAAATGTAGGAATAAGTCGAGCAGGTATTTCCTCTACGCAAATTTCAAATATAAAATCTTGTGTACTCATTGCATTCTCATCCTTGTATAATGTGATAACTCTCATGTCTATGATATCATTTACATAAAGGATATCCTTGCTGTTCACGTTGAGAGGCATATTGTTTTGCTATTGCAGAAGCGAGCAAGCGAATTCGAGTTATATAAAGAGGTCTCTCTGTAATAGAAATAGCTCCACGAGCATCTAATAGGTTAAATACATGAGAGCATTTAAGACAATAATCATATGCAGGAAAAGGGAGTTCTTCTTCTATCAGTTTCTTCGACTCTTTCTCATACATAGCAAAACGAAGTAGCATATCTTCTATATTTGCTAGCTCAAAATTATATTTTGAATGCTCTTTTTCACTCTCTAAATAGATATCTCCATAGGTAATATCCTTACCCCAGAGTACATGATAGACAGAATCCACATTTTGTAGATACATCGCAAGTCGTTCAAGCCCATACGTTATTTCTACACTTATTGGACTAAGTTCTATTCCTCCAAGTTGCTGAAAATATGTAAACTGCGTCATTTCCATACCGTTAAGCCAGACTTCCCAACCTAATCCAGCAGCACCAAGTGTAGGCGATTCCCAGTTGTCTTCTACAAATCGTATATCATGCTCTTGCAAAACAAGCCCAAGAGCTTCAAGACTTCCAAGATATAGCTCAATGATATTATGAGGAGATGGTTTCATGATAACTTGAAACTGAAAATAGTGTTGCAATCTATTTGGATTTTCTCCATATCTTCCATCTGTAGGTCTACGAGAAGGTTCGACATATGCAACATTCCAAGGTTCTTTCCCAAGCACTCTAAAAAATGTAGAGGGATTAAATGTTCCAGCACCCTTCTCAATATCATATGGTTGCACAATAAGACACCCTTGATTTGCCCAATACGCTTGTAATGAAAGGATTATATCCTGAAAGAACATAGTAAACACCTCTTTGCTATGATAGGAGGATACTATCACATATCTAGTATAAAAAAAAGAAAATATTCGTCTCTATATAAAAAGAGAGTAGAGTCATACCCTCTCGTTCTGTTGATAGTACAGAATATATACTATAGAGAATCGATAATCAATAGATAGTAGATGAATCGTTATGAGAATGAAATATACAAATAGAGATACAATAAAGAT
>CAMWXW010000157.1 GCA_947178315.1 uncultured Desulfovibrionaceae bacterium
ATTAAGTGTTCATTGATAGATAGTTGAACATCCTCTCTAGTCGGAATAGATTTGATACTTCCAGTTAGTGTCTCAACAGAAAAATCTATCCATGAAGGAATACCTCTACGTACACGCAAAGATGTATTTTCTAAAATTACTGTATTCTCTTTATATCTATCTACTAATGTGATCACATCTCCAACTTTTACTTTAGCAGATGGAATACGCACTCTCTTACCATTTATCTTAAAAAAGCCATGTGTAATAAACTGTCTTGCCTGATTTCTGGAATTAGCATATCCCATTTTATATATCACATTATCAAAACGAGTTTCCAAAAGCTCTAAAAGAGTATTACCTGTTATTCCTTTTCTTCTATCTGCCTCTACATATCCAAGATAGAACTGATGTTCTAATAGACCATAAATTTTACGGACTTTTTGTTTTTCTCTCAATTGTAATCCATAGTCAGATGTTTTTTTACGAACACGTCCATGCTGACCAGGTGCATATGGTCTTCTATCAAATGAACATTTTTCAGAATAACAACGCTCTCCTTTAAGATAAAGCTTCATTCCTTCTCTACGACAACTTTTACATACTGAACCTATATATCTAGCCAACGTATCCTCCTCATTACACCCGACGACGTTTAGGTGGTCTACACCCATTGTGAGGAATAGGTGTTATATCACAAATATACGCTACCTCAAACCCCATTGTATGAATAGCACGAATTGCTGCATCTCTTCCTATACCAGGACCTTGGACTTTTATACCTACTTTTTTCATTCCGCACTCTTGTGCTTTCCTACAAGCATCTTCTGCTGTAAATTGTGCAGCAAATGGAGTCCCCTTACGAGAACCCTTAAATCCACATTGACCAGCTGTTGCCCAACATACAACTCCACCTGTAGGATCTGTAAATACAACACGAACATTATTAAATGAAGCTATTATATGAACTATCCCTAAAGGAATATTCCTACGCTCTTTCTTCTTTATAGCACGATTTACTTTTGCCATATAAACTCTCTATCTTAAATTTTATCGTTTCTTTGGTGAAGAACTTCTTCCTCTACCTTTACGAGTACGCGCATTTGTACGAGTACGTTGACCGTGTACAGGTAAACCTCTTCTATGACGAAGTCCTCTATAACAACCTATATCCATAAGTCGTTTAATAGCAGATGCTACTTCTCTACGTAAATCACCTTCAACTCTATAATTTTCTTCGATTTCTTTACGTATATTATTGATCTCTTCTGATGATAATGAATCTATTGAAACAGTACTATCTATACCTGTTACAGATAAGATCTTTAATGCTGTAGCTCGTCCAATACCATAAATATACGTTAAAGCTATATCAACACGCTTACCACTAGGTAAATCTACTCCAGCTATTCTTGCCACAATATAACTCCCTACTTATCCCTGACGTTGTTTATGTCTTGGATTTACACAAATCACTCTTAAAACACCCTTCCGACGCAATACTTTACATTTAGGGCATATCCTTTTTACGGATGGTCTAACTTTCATTTCATATTCTCCAAAAGACAATATAGCTTATGTTTAATAGAAAAAAAAAAAGAAGTCAAGTCTTTCTCTTATTAAATTGTCAAAACTTTAGGTCCATCATCAGTAATTGCTACTGTATGCTCAAAATGAGCTGAATAAGATCTATCTTTTGTTACAACTGTCCACTTATCACGCAATACACGTGTCTCATATGATCCAGCCGTAAACATTGGTTCGATGGCTAATACCATACCTTTACGTAATACTATATCACTATAACCAGTAGGAACATAGTTAAAGACAGCTGGTGGTTCATGTAATTTTGTACCTATTCCATGTCCACTATATTTTCTTACTACCCCTAAACCAGCCTCTTCTGCAACCTTATAAATAGCTGCAGAGAGTGTAAAGAGTGTATCACCATCTACCATATGACTAATACCCACCTCAAGGGCTTTACGAGTATACTCAAGTAAATGATGAATCTCTTTACTTACTTCGCCAACAATACACGTACGTGCAGAATCTCCAAAATATCCACCAAGTATAACACCCATATCAATAGATACAATATCACCATGACGCAGTATCTTCTTTTTTGAAGGAATTCCATGGACTACTTCTTCATTTACTGACGTACATAAAACAGCAGGAAAACCACAATATCCAAGAAATGCAGGAGTGACTTTATATTCCTTACATAAGGCTCGTGCTTTCATTTCTAAATCCATAGTAGAGATGCCCTCTTCTACTATGGACTCTACTGAATCTAGTATTGCACATACTATTGCTCCGGCTTCCTTCATTAGAGCAATTTCTTGATTTGTTTTTAATACTATATTATCTGACACTAAGCATTCCTTTTGTTTTTCATAAGAGAGCTATATTGTTGAGTGATAATATGAGATTCAATCTGAGACATAAAATCCATAGCGACTCCAACAACTATCAATAGACTTGTCCCCCCAAAGTACAATGGAAGTTGTAATTCCTCTACTAATATAACTGGTAATACACATATAGCTGAAAGATAAAGTGCTCCCCATAAAGTAAGTCGTGAGATAACTCCATTAAAATATTCTTCTGTTTTTTCTCCAGGACGAATACTTGGAACAAAAGCGCCTGATTTTCTTAAATTCTCTGCTAGCTCTTTAGGATTAAATAAAAT
>CAMWXW010000158.1 GCA_947178315.1 uncultured Desulfovibrionaceae bacterium
ATCCTACTATAGGTATATTGGAATATCTCTCTATTGCCTTATGTGTGTAGATGTTATATTCCCCATTGATAATAATACCAAGCACTGAAATAGAGCGATTCTGTAAAGCTTCAAGAGTAAGAAGTGTATGGTTGATTGTACCCAATCGACCACTACTTACAAGCACTGTTGGGATAGACCAAGAACAAAGAAGATCAATAAATAACGTCTTCATAGTAAGAGGAACGCATACACCACCGACACCTTCAATAATTGTAGGTTGTTGTGGAAGCTCTAGTGCTGTAGTGACTATTTCTTCTCCTTCTAACGCACTTGCTTCATGAGGTGAACATGCTTTTTTATATATATATTTTTCAGGAAGAATCTCTACATTTGCAAGAGTACGGACTCTATAACTATCAGAGTCACTACTACCTTGTACTGCACCTGTCTGTATAGGCTTCCAATATGACCATCGTGTATGAATACATAGCCATGCACAGAGGAGCGTTTTTCCAATATCTGTATCTATTCCTGTAACAACGAGCATGCTTCCTATACTCCTACTCACTTCCTCTCTTACTATAATTTCACATATCCTTGTCAGTCACACTTTATACAAATATGATACCTTTCTACATATCCTTTTATATCTTATTTCCACACTGTATGTTCTAAATCTTTATGCAATGATTGAGGTAAAGACTTCAATAAAAAACGTGGTTCTTTAATGCCCTCTTTCTTTTGTTTACAATAATCTTTTAATGCACCAAGAGCATATTTATGTATCATAAAAAGAACAATAAGATTAATCCCAGTCATACATGCACTTGCAAGATTAGAAAGCTTCCATACTAACGGTACTGAACCAATAGCTCCAAAGACTATCATTCCCAAAACACATACTCTAAAAATAAGTACAGGAAGACGCCCTTTCTTGATAAATGAGATATTATCTTCTGCAAAAGCATAGTTACCTAAAATTGATGTAAATGCAAATAGAAATAACACAAGTGTGATGATATATTTTCCATATACACCAAATTGAACCTCTATTGCTCTTTGTGTGAGTTCTGCACCTTGTATACCCATACTTGTATCATATATGCCTGAAAGAAGAATAATACAAGCTGTTGCTGTACATACTACCATTGTATCAACAAAAATACCCACCATTTGCACAAGTCCCTGTATCACTGGGTGCTTTTCATTTGTTGTTGCTGCTATATTAGGAGATGTACCCATTCCAGCCTCATTAGAGAAAAGTCCTCGTTGTGCCCCGATAAGAAGTGTTTGACTAAAGGTATACCCTGTAACACCACCCAAGACAGGCTCTATACCAAATGCTCCCTGTATTATAGAAAGAAGGAGTCCTGGAATTTCTTCTATGTGCATGATAATGATACTCAATGCAATCAATATATATATCAACGCCATAAAAGGAACAAGATACGTTGTCACCTTTGAAATAGTATGCAAGCCACCAAAGATAATCACTGCAACTATACACATGACAACAAGACCAATAATATGTTTTTCTCCAAATCCAAATGCTTCTATAAAGCCATTAGCAATTGAATTGGTTTGAACTGCATTAAATACAAGTCCCAAAGTAAAGACTAGACAAAGAGAGAAAATGACTCCAAGCCAACGCATACCTAATGCTCTCTCAATATAATATGCTGGACCTCCTCTAAAACGTCCTTCTTTATCGGGAACTTTATATAGTTGTCCTAATGTAGATTCTATAAATGCTGAAGCCATACCAAAAAAAGCAAGTACCCACATCCAAAAAATAGAACCTGGACCACCTGTACTAAGAGCTATCGCTATACCAATGATATTCCCTGTACCAACCTTATTGCCTAATGCTGTTGTAAAAGAACCAAAAGTTGAAACACCTTGTTTTGTACTTTTATTTGAGAATACTAATGTACGCCATGTATGAAAAAATAAACGGCACTGCACAATACCAGTTTTAAGAGTGAAATATATACCAGCACCTACAAGAACATAGAGCAGAATAGACCACAGACCATCACTCATACTATCAATATAGTACTCTAATGTCGTAAGAACCCCTCCTAGTATATCTGATTCCATATATACCTCCATTTATGTTCTATAGTAGAATCAGGGTATATATCATATACTTATAGTACGAAATATTCTTTATATACTAGAGCAGAAGAGGCTCTTTTCTGTACACGCAATATACTCCTATCTTAAATCAAAGATACTGTATATCCATAGCTATGTCAAATGAATTATTATACGCTCATGTAGTAACCCAAAATAAATATATCCTTACTAGTATCGATTGACATGTCCATACTAGTTTTTATCCATACTATTTTGCATCTAAAACATTGCTTTCTTGTACTGATGATTCTGCTTTATCAAGAACTTCTTGCATTTCTTTCATCATACTTTCTATTGTATCTTCTGTTTTTGTTTCCACTTGTGACTGAATCTCTTTTATATTGCTTTGTATCACTTCTTTTGTTTGAGTTGCTGTATCTTCTCCTTTTTTTATCAAATCATCAGAAAATAAATACAGCAAGATTCCAATTCCAACTACTAGCAAAATAATGATGGATAAAAGACGAGATATCATACTACTCCCTCTCAATATTAGTAACATGTATGCACTTACAATAGATTTAAGTATATCTAC
>CAMWXW010000159.1 GCA_947178315.1 uncultured Desulfovibrionaceae bacterium
TTTAGTTAATACAGGGATAACAGGTAAGCCAAGTTCATATATATACTCTAAAAGACTGATATCACTTCTTTGAGGAGTTCTTCGAGAATCTACTAATAATACAACGTATGAATGATGATATCGTGAACGCATTTCTAAATAATATTCTATGAGTCCTGCCCATGCACTCTGTTCTTTTTTACTACACTGTGCATACCCATATCCGGGAAGGTCGACTAAAAAACATTGTGGAGATGAAATTGTATAGATATTGATACTACGTGTTTTTCCTGGTGTACTACTCACTCTTGCTAACATTTTTCTTCCCAAAAGAGCATTGATAAGAGAAGATTTACCAACATTACTACGCCCTACAATTGCTATATGCGGAATAGAAGAATTAGTATCATCAAAAAATGACGTATATTGCCCTTTTGTAAATATAGTTGCAATAAGTTCGCTCTGTATATCAGCCATACTTTTATTACTATACCATTAGATAAAAAGAAAATTATTATAGATAAACAATGATTATATAGAAAAAATGGTCGGAAAGAGAGGATTTGAACCTCCGACATCCTGCTCCCAAAACAGGCGCGCTACCAAACTGCGCCACTTTCCGACTTGTTTTTAGTATACACAATCTATATAAAAGATCAAGCTTTTTTTGCACTTTTTTCATCTTTTATAGATAGTAAATCAATAGGGCTCAAAAAGCATCTCTATATCCCCTCGAGTAATACTCTGCCATAATGAAGCTGAAGGAATTATAGAATCAGCTATATCTTTTTTTTGTTCCTGAAGGAGAAGTATTTTCTCTTCCACTGTATTTTGACAAATCAGTTTATAGGAAAAGACTTGTTTTGTTTGTCCTATTCGATGCACTCTATCTGTTGCTTGACTTTCTACTGCTGGATTCCACCACGGATCATAGTGAATAACATAATCTGCACTGGTGAGATTAAGACCAACTCCACCTGCTTTTAATGAGATTAGAAAAACAGGAATTGAAGGGGTTGTATTAAATATATCTACTTGATGAATTCTATCTTTTGTTGTCCCATCTAAATAACAATATGGAATTCGTTCTCTGATAAACCAATCTCGCATGATATGTAACATTTGAATAAATTGAGAGAATACAAGAACTCGATGATTAGAATCTATAATTGTAGTGACTAATTCCTTAAATGTTTCAAATTTACTCGAAGGAATATTTTGAACTTGTACACCAGGCATATTGAGATCTAATAATTTAGGGTGACAACATATCTGACGTAATTTTAGCAAGGCATCAAGAATAGATATTTGTGCTCTCCCAATTCCTTTTTTATCCACATCATGAAGAACTTGCTTTTTTAATTGTTTAGCTAATGCATAATATAAATCTCTCTGCTCATCACCTAAAGAGCAGAATGTTGTTGTCTCTATTTTCTCTGGGAGATCTTGTGCAACATCTGTTTTCATTCTACGCAAGATAAATGGACTCACTTTTTTCTTGAAGTACTCAAGAACTTCTGTATTTCCATCACGTATTGGTTTTACAACATTTTTTTGGAATGAAGAACGAGTACCAAGAAAATTAGGCATAAGAAAATCAAAGAGAGACCATAATTCAAAAAGATTATTCTCTATAGGAGTTCCAGAAAGACAGAGACGCATTTTTGCATTGATTCCTCTCACTGCACGTGTTGTGATAGTATTAGGATTTTTGATATGTTGTGCTTCATCTAACACCATAACATTAAAGTCAAATTCTTTTAAGATATCCAAATCACGACGTAAGAGAACATACGTTGTAAAAACTATTTGAGATTCCCCTATTCTACTAAATAACTCATCTCTACCAATTCCATAGATAACAAGACGACGGGTATTAGGAAGAAATTTTTCAGCTTCACGTTCCCAGTTATACAAAACAGATGTCGGAACAACAATTAAATTAGGACGTGTATCTCCTTGTTCTATTTCATGTTGAATAAATGCAAGCGTTTGAACTGTTTTTCCCAATCCCATTTCATCAGCTAGAATACCACTAAATCCATATCTACTTAAAAATGCAAGGTATGATACTCCAAACTCCTGATATGAACGCAATGATGCTTGTAGTCCTTGTGGACTAGGAATAGGTGGAATACTATGAAAATTATGTAGTGTAGAACGTAATTTTTCCCAGAAACTATCTGCTTGTACAATTGTTTTTTCTTCAAATAATGCTTCTAATACACCAATCTCATGATGAAGAAATTCGGTTTGCAATGAAGATGTCTGCGATGTCCCAGAAAGCTCTAGTATTGATGAAGCTTTTTTAAGCCATTCTTCCGGCAAACTTACAAATGAACCATCTTTAAGTTGTATATAGCGTCTTCCGGCTACCCACTCTTTCCAGATTGCCTCCATTGAAATATTTTCAGTATCATACTTCACATATAAATCTACATTAAATGTACTTTCTTTTGTCGTTATATCTGCATGTACTGTAGGTATATTTGTACACATTTTATACTTATGAAAACGTTTTTCTCCAAATACTGAATATGTTGATATCAATGTTGGATATGAGTTGAGTAAAAAATCAATAACACGCTCAGAATTAAGGAACCATTTTGAGTTTGTTCTCTTCAAAAATCCCATCTCTTGTAATGTT
>CAMWXW010000160.1 GCA_947178315.1 uncultured Desulfovibrionaceae bacterium
TATTGTATATTTTCTCCATGTTGTCACTCGCTTACAATACTAAAGATTATATCAGATATAATCTAAAATCAGGATATATCTACATTTATAGCATAGTATATCTCTACCTTTTTTATTTTGCAAGCTAAAAGATATCAAGGGGATATATACCTCATCAATATACTTACTTCTTATTACTGTAGTATGTACAAAAACAATTCTTAGAGCAACAATCACTATCCTTGTTCTAAAATACTTAGAATACTATCAATTACTCCTTAGAGTTTACAATACATACTATTTTAACTGAATATCTAAAAATGAAGTATAATTTTTGTATATACTGAAGCTTACTTGATACATAACTTCAAAATCAGAAAATTCTCTTTGTAGTGAATCCTCACTAGAACAAAGTTTGCTTATTTTTATCTTGCATCATACGTTCTAAATTCTTTATAGATTCCAGTAGTGCTTTTTTAGCTAGAGATAGAGCTTGTGTCTCTTTATGAGAAGATAGAGTATCAAGCTCTAGACTCCACCCCTGTTTTAACTGATTTATAAGTTCTCTTAAAAATCCGTACAATGACTCCCTCTCTTGAGATGGTTTTTCTAAATCGACTTCAAAAAGTGTATTCTCTATCATCTGTTCTTCATTCGATGCCTTCTGCCGTAAATTCATAGAGTCATGTATGCTGCTAAGGACATGAGGAGTTATTGATTGTAGAGAGTTATACAAGCGAATCGATGGAATAGCGATACCACTCTCTTCAGCTACTTTTTCCATTGCTTCCCAAGTTCTACATAAAGATAATATTGCGGGTAAGATATTCTTTTGACGACCTTGATAGTAATTATAGATAATAGCATCTATAGATTTCATACTACTAGCTGCTGGAGTTAATCGAGTTGAAGCAAACATATGAGGATTATCAGCTATCCTATTTTCAAGAAAATCAATTGCTTGATTTCCAAATCGGTTGACATATCCTGCAACAGCTTGTGGTTGAATATGGTGAATACTGAATCCGATATTTCCTTTTCCCATACGCATTAAGGAATGCATAAATAGTTTTTTATTATCTGTTTTAATAAATCCGTAATTTGGCTCAAAATAGTTAAGACACACTTTTTTCTCGTTTGTTATAGGATCTTCAACTATCTCTCTCAAGACAGAACAAGCATGGAGTCCTAATTTACTTCGCTCAATAATCTGGAGATGTTGCTTTCCTCCACATGATTTTTCATCAAACAAAATATCTACCAATTCACGTACAGTTAATCTTCCCTCTTTATTAAATTCTCCAAGCTCTTCTGTTTTTAGCTCGTCACAAGGGACAAGAGCTTTTTCTTTATATATTACATGAGAGTCCGGATTAAATGCAGCAATTGCTCTAAATCTTTCATGTATAGAATCATTACCATAATGTGATATCTTAGAAAGATTATTCATAATATCTACTAACTTAGCTCGCCCTTTTTCTACTCCATGTACATCAGCTAAGTATGAGTATGCTAAACTCAGAAAATAACACATGCCTTTTACATTAAAGTGTACATGTGAAGGAATAAAGAGTCGCTGTGCATATGGTACATATTCAAACAATGCGTCATTGCGATGAGTACGATGAGTTCTTGTAAACATATGTTGTAATCTAGT
This sequence comes from uncultured Desulfovibrionaceae bacterium, assembly GCA_947178315.1. Classification (GTDB taxonomy): domain Bacteria; phylum Desulfobacterota; class Desulfovibrionia; order Desulfovibrionales; family Desulfovibrionaceae; genus CAMWXW01. The sequence continues at coordinate 1,637 of CAMWXW010000160.1, forward strand.
TACCACATTCACCTCACGTGGGTGAATTCGAGATGACGGAATATAGCGTACCTGACTTAATCGAATAAGATCATTCTTTGTACGTTCCAAATTTCGAACATATTTCTTATTCGAGGTGACGACTTCAATGCTTCGCTCATTTTTTATATTGAGATCTAAAAGAGCAAGTATCTCTATTGGTATAGGAGCACCTTTTTCTTTAAGCAAACTAAAATAGAGATAAAGAGCTACTTTTTCATCAAAGGAATACTTAGTAAACATATCAACAAAGTCAACACCTGCTTTTACTTCCTTTTGTTCTCGTATATGAGAATGTCTATGTACAATTGCTTTATATGTAGCATCTTGTTCAGTATAATAATCTGATAAATCAGAAAATACTCCGTAACTCATCTTCTTTGATGATAGGGTTATTGGATAATCTCCAGTCACTGAAAGTTGTTTTCCTAACTTCTTACTCATAGCTTTGATAGTAGATTTGATTTCTGAAGGTAAAGAGAGTACAACTTCTCCATCTTGAGACTCAAAATATCTATATAACTGTATAAAATTCTGATATGTCATATCATCATCAAGAGCTTGCCTCTCCAATACTGATACTAATTTTGAATGAGGCATCATTCCATTGATAAACGATGACTCTGAAACATATTGAGGGATCTTATCCAAATTGAATCTTTTAATATCTAATAAGCATTCAGGAACATCACCTTGATAAAGAGAGGGAGGGTGAGAACACATATTCTTCATACTCTGCTTATTATCTCGGTGAATTTTCCCACTATTTTCTTTCTTTACAATAGTTTTATTAGACAAAAGCTTTGATTGCTTCTTTGCTATACTCTGGGAAGAAGTACTATCCGATCTGTGTGTAACTCGTCTTACACTTTCAGATAAAAGCCTACTAATACTTGAAAAAGAACTCACTTTCATATCTATATTCCTTACTCATATCTCTATAAC
>CAMWXW010000161.1 GCA_947178315.1 uncultured Desulfovibrionaceae bacterium
GAATATCGTTGCCAGTTCCTCGCTCTTCTGGTTCTACTAATTCTACAAGGTTGTCATAAAGACAAAAATTCTTAAAGTAATTAATGAAACATCGTGTTACAGTTTTAATATGATTGTCAGATGGACTAAATACATAATCGAGAGGAAGAGAGTATTGTCTAAGTCCTCTACACTCTAGTTGAAATGCAATAAGGCAAGAAGAACCAAGACTAATAAATCCATCATATTCTTGTGGTTCTAAAGAGGTAATAACAGGTTCTATTGTAGATGGTGTTGATATCATAAGAATCTCTTTTGGATTATTTATTGTTTTTCTCATATGAGAGGTGTACGTATAAGGTATTTCTTGTTATAAAGTATCTAAAGTAGATTTTTTAATAAGAATATAGTACTTTCTTTTTCATATTGCTTGTTTCAATATAGATATCTAAGCATGGTAAGGATATCACTATAATGCGTTGGGAGTATGTACAATACGTGCTTAGTGACATATATTATGCAAAAAGTAGACACGTATTATACTTGCATGTATCAATTTGGTTCTATTATATAGCGAAAAATATTGTAAACTGTACAAGATTGTTATTGAAATAGAAAGGTACTGAAAGATTCTAAGTATGGATTGTAAACATGATAGATGGAAATCCTTTAGTAGAGGCTGTGCAACGTATTTTATCATTAGATAGAGAAGTTATCTCTGCTATGTATGTTTCTCTTATAACATCTGTAGGTGCTTTGTGTATAGCTTCTTTTTTTTCTCTTCCTCTTTCTCTTTATCTAGCACTACACTGTACGGTATCTAAAGTACAGACGGTTATACGCTCTCTTCTTGATGTTATGTTAGCGATACCGACAGTACTATTGGGTTTATTAGGCTATATATTATTTTCTCAACAAGGGATATTTGCTTCTCTCTCTTTACTGTATACTGTAACTGGTATGAGTATTATTCTATCGATACTTGCATTTCCTCTTCTTTCATCACTTCTTATATCAAGTATGGAAGGAGAAGAGGAGTATACAGTTTCTACAGCCCTAACATTAGGCGCATCAAGTAGACAGGCACTTTGTACATTTCTATGGGAAAAGCGTACATATATTGTAACAGCATATATAGCTACCTTTACAAGACTGATTTCTGAAATAGGCATAGCAATGATGGTTGGAGGAAATATAAAGAATCATACTCGGACAATTACGACGGCAATTGCTTTAGAGACAGGAAAAGGGAATTTTTCATTAGGTATTGCATTAGGGATAGTACTGTTATTTCTTTCTGGAATATTAACTTTAAGTATTCGATTACTACAACGTCAACGCTAACGAGGTCAATAGATGTATACACTAGACTCTGTACGTGTACAATATAGATATACACATTGTCTCTTTCAATCGATAACTATAACGCCAAGTGGAATAACTCATGTTGTCGGTGATAATGGAAGTGGTAAAAGCACACTCCTTAAAGTACTCTCTGGTTTAGTTTCTCCACATGCTGGTATTTTACGATATAAAGGGGAAGTCATTACAAAGAAAACACGATCTATATTGCATAAAGAAAGTACATTGTTATTGCAAAATAACTATCTTTTTAATCGGACTGTTCGTGATAACCTAGCGTATCCTTTGAAAGTGAGAAAAGAAGCCTATGGTGATGAGGATTTAATACATGCTCTATCCCAAGTCGGATTATCTAGCATACTTTTAGATAAATATCCGTATGAATTATCTGGGGGAGAGAGACAACGTGTAGCTATTGCTGTACGATTATTAGTTGAGAGTAGTGTATTACTGTTAGATGAGCCTGTTGCAAGTGTAGATAAAACAGCCGTGATAATCATACAAGAACTCCTAAAAGAGATTGCAAAACACACGAAAATAGTTATCGTTGCACATAATGCTCTATGGGCAGAACAGCTAGCGACACAAACTATAGCTTTATAAATATTCACTTTATAGTAGTATACTAGGGGAGTATGAGGTGATTTTTATAGATTCTATGTGTTGCAAGTATCTGAAAATCATGGGTTTTCCTACAAAGAGTGTAACGTAAAAGAAAAAACGTAAAATACCTTGCAAATGGTAAAAAAAAAAAGTAGTATAGGTCAAAGCGTAAGTAAGACGTATTTACTGCTTACTTATTCTTTATACTTAAGCTAAGGAGTATTGTATGGCTGACGTAACATTACAAGTGGATTTAGATGATTGCATATCCTGTAGAGCATGTTATGACGATGCAACAAATGGACATATTGATTGGGACGATGATAATAACGTTCCAGTATTAACAAATCCAGCAATGTCTGAGGAATTAGCAGAAGAGGTCATCTCTACATGCCCTTCAGATTGCTACTTTTTATAATATCAAAACTATGATAATAAGACCACTACTTGCTGTTTTTCATGTAGGTAGTGGGTAATTATTGTAATAGAGGTATTTTATTCCTAGTATATTTTTCTCTTTTCTTCTTTTTTCTTTATAAAATCCTTGATATATCAATCAAATTCTCAGAAGCTCTTTTTTTGCATAGGAATGTTCTCATATTGCACTAAATGTATGCAATATATTTGGCTATGGGGAGGAATGCAAGTG
>CAMWXW010000162.1 GCA_947178315.1 uncultured Desulfovibrionaceae bacterium
TTGTTTTTTTCAAGCCGCAGTCGGCCTACGCGATTGCGTCTTGTCTCGTGGGCTCGGAGATGTGTCTATGAGACAGGGTATATTCAACATAAATGATAAAGAATGCTCCAAGAAAAAGGAATAGAGCAACACTCCATGGAGCGAATATATGTGCAAAAAGAGGACGTAATGTAAATCCTAGGAAAATAGCTGGGAATGTCGCAAGAGAACAGATACATATACCTCGTATACCTGAGAAGCTTTCACGAGGAGCTAGCTTTTGTATGAGGAGTCCTGCTACTTCATAACGAAAGTGCCATAGAATAGCAAGAGCTGCTCCCATCTGGATAACAACAGCATAGAGTTCTACTTCTTGCTCTTGAAGGTGTAAAATTGTTGCAATAAGTGTGATATGTGCAGAAGAAGAGATAGGCAAAAATTCTGTAATCCCTTCCACTATACCGAGTAGTATTGCTATAAGGATAGGTATCATACCGTGTATACCGCCTTGTGTATAAGCTGTATATATTCTTTGTATAATTTTATATTCTCTAGTCTTTTAGTATATATTATTTTTTATTTTGATGGAACAGCTAGAAGTGAGAAAAATACTATATTGTGTATTAACATTATATTGTTTAGTGTAGGTAAAAAGTACATAATATAAAGAGGATAAGGCAAAACATAAAAAGTTATCTCCTTATATCTCACTCTATAGCTTTTTATGAAAGATACGTTCTATACGTCTAAATGATTCGAATATAGACTTCCATAAGAATGAGAACAGAGGCTATGTATCAAGATAAGAATGATATTCCAGTAGATATTGAAGAAGCAGTATTACAAAAGCGATATGAAGCTATATTGTTTTTGGATTTTAATAAGCCTATAGAGTCTATGGAATTATTTCAACAATGCCTCAGTTTAGATACTGTAAATGTTGAGACGTATAATGAGCTTGGTCTTGTATTTTATTTACGATTTCGTAATTATGAAGAAGCGTTATTTCACTATCAAAAAGCACTTGGACTCAATGATTCATTATTCTTTTTACACTATCAATACGCACTTGTTCTTGAAAAAATGGGAAGATATGAAGAAGCCTGTTCAAGTTATATAAAGGCAATAGAGTGTGATGGAGATAGATATTTTACTGCACAAGCCTATATAGCTATAGGAGAGCTTTATATACAATCTGGACGTCGAGATGAGGAGGTAGCTGAACTCTATACTCGAGCAATAGCTGATATTGAAGATTACTTTCTTCTTTATTACCATAAAGCTATGTGGCTTTTTTATAGAAAGCGTTATAAAGAAGCTTTAGAGACAGCATATAAAGCATTGGAATATAATTCATATTTTCCTAAGGCATATTATCTTATCTCTAGTATATACGCTCGCATGGAACATTGGATATTGGCTGAAGAATATGCACAAAAAGCAATGAAGTATGCAGAGTATCACCCACTCTATACTATATGGTATGAAAAGATAACACGTGTGTATGATGCGTATCTTTTATATACGAAAGATAGATATACTGTTCTTTCTTTTTTGTCTGCATTGGAAGCTATAGAAGGGTATGATGTTATACATCGTATAGTTGAGGAATATGAAGAGGTAACATTGCATTATCCATCTTTATCTCTGGGATTACAAAAAAATAAAGCCCTTGTACTCTTGTATCGTGGTTTATATAAAGAAGCTCTCGAATGTATACAAGCTATGTATGGTAATGCTACGTGTGCTGAGGAACAGATAGCAATGCAATGTATTCAAGCTTCTATTTATGAAGCAATGAAGGAATATGCATATGCAGGAGAGTGCTATGCTACATGCTATTTTCTTTGTGATGAGAGTGAAAAGTATCGCTACTCATATAATGCAGGTTGTTCATATAGGGAAGCTAAGGTATTTCAGGAAGCAATACTTTGGTTTCATTACGCTTGTACAGCAGAGCCAAGTCGTTATGATGTAGTGTATGAATATATCGAAGCTCTTTTCTCTGATGATATGGTACAAGAAGGAATAGCAGCTCTTGAGCATTTACGGACATTCTCTATACATAAAGAATATATCTTTGAGCGTTGTGTAGAAATTCTTCACTCATTAGGTTTATATAGGGAGTGTCTGCGATGGTGTGAACTTTGGAAACAGTATAATCCTGGAAACTATCTCGCATATTACTACAGTGCATGTGCTAGGTATGCTAGGCAATATTTTCTTGATGCTGTTGAGAATATGAAATATGCATGCCTTCTTTCTCCTTCCAATAGCGTATGTAGACAAGCACTTGAGATGGTAGAGGAAGAGCAAAAAAAGCATGAAAAGGCACAGGAGAATATGTAGAAGCTCTTGGAGAGTAATTTGTAAACGATATAAACGAAACTAGGTACTATTCGCTATCTTTTGTTATATAAAAAATCACTATCCTTACATAAATTATGTGGCATGTAGATTGCTGTTAAAATTTTGTCGCAGTGCGAATATTTTGACATAGGAATGTTCATAGAATACTCGCAGAGTAGAAAGAAGTGCTAGTATATAGATAAACATGAGATAACATATCGAAAACACTTGAACTTTTAGTAAAATGTTTATATACTAGAGTAC
>CAMWXW010000163.1 GCA_947178315.1 uncultured Desulfovibrionaceae bacterium
GAGTCATATATCAGACTAAAAAAAGCTACAATGACTCTCTTTGAAAACATAGAATGAATACGTACGATAAACTTGAGATAAGTGTAAAATATATGCCCTATCTATAACAAGATACACTATGAGGTAACATTGATACACCACACAGATAACGTTATATCTCTTCTCTTTCCCGAGCGACTTGTTCTATAATGCCAACAATAAAGGTATTAGCACCCGTATCCCCAAATGCAGTAATGATATCTAATGCTTCTTTTACAACAACATTTTTAGGTATCTCTGGAGTATATAATATTTCATAAAGAGCTATACGTAAGGCGATAAGCTCCATCTTTCCAATTCTCTCTAGCTTCCAGTTCCGTGAAAGTGTTGTAATGATATCATTTATCTTTTCTTGCTTAGCCCATACACCACAAATAAGTTGCCATGAGAAATCTTCAGAATTATACTCTCTTCCATTCTCTTCTGTAGCAAGGTATTGTATAAAATATTCCTCTAATTTTGCAATAGAAGGGCACTCTACATATTCAAGTGAATATAAAAATTGAGCGACAAGCTTTCGCTCTGTGCGACGTGATATGTGCTTTGACATTATCCCTCTCTTATATAAAACTACTCTATATATACTATACCAACACCAAGAATAGCAAGTGAAGAGAATGAGTTTCCTATGCTTTATTTATAGAGATGGTCTATGCTCCTCATTTCTCTCATGTTTTTGTACTATAAGAAGTTCTTGAGTAAGAGGAAAGCGTATGTTCTGTGTAACAGTCACAGCATATCTATATAAAAGTCCATAAAGACCCCCACATGTAAGAAATCTATGTAGTGAAGATATATTCCGAAATTCAATCATATATTTTATATAACCACATATCCACTCTAACGTACGCTCTGCAAGAGTATAATCAACTGCAATGTAGTCAATAGAATGAAACGTAAGCCACTCCATACACTGCTCTTGCACTGCCCTATCCCACATAGAGAATGCGTGATAAAGTATGACTATAGGTTTATTATGAGAATACGATGAACACAATATACTATATCTCTCTATCATCTCCTCTAATGATGTACTATAAAGAGAACCCTCACCTCTCTTTTTTATATCTTTTCCAATATGTATACATAGCCGTTGTTCAAAATGTGTTTTATAGACACTTTGAATAGCTTCATACACAGAATATATCATATCATTTCCTCAGAAAGCATTGACATTTTCTTGATAGAAATAAACTTCTATGCACTATTATACCTACGGCTTGTGCTATCTCCTTATACTTTATAAGCATAAAATATTCTCTAGCTAGCTAGAAAGAGATCGCCATTAAATATAAGAAGAAAGAGAGTACAAATTCCATCGAATAACTCTATTTTTATTAAAAGGACGCAAGATAATTCCAATTGCTCCTTCCCCACCACATCGTTCATGAGGAGTCCCGTATGTCTCTATAACTTCATTGAATGGATATTCTGTAATCCACGTAAGTACAGATTCTCTAAGCACGCTTATATTGAGAGCAGAATTCTTCCCCTTTCCAGTAATGACAAGAACAGTCCGAATATGAGAACAATACGATTGTTGAATAAAAGGAAGAAGAGCTGTATATGCTGTTTGTACACGCATACCATGCATATCAAGTGTTCTTTCAAATTTCATATTCTCTATACGCAGTGGTTTTGTATCTATAGATTGCTGTTCCTTTTGGGAGAGGGTACCACGTCGGGGAGTAGATGAGAAATTTTGTGCCTTTTTCCTCACTTCATATTTATTATGCTTCATCAACATAGTACGTGATGATAGCGAATGAGTAAACATATCAAGAAAATCATCTTCTTCCTGTGCTATTTGACAATGTTCCTCGATATCATCAAAGTTAACGTATGGTATTTTCTTCTTACTCATATAGATAGTATAGTCGCTTCCGTATGTATTGTATAGAGTTTTAATATAAATAACAGTATAAATAAAAATGCTCTATGCAAACAGTATAACAACGTCCACATAGAGCATAGAATAAATATCTTATTACACTATCTTGCCCGCAATGTACCAACATAAAGTGCTACTGCTTCAAGATTTTCAAATGATAATTTGCGAGTAACATCAATCATTGCTTGTTCTTCCCAATCAAATAAATCATCTTCTGTTCTATAGTCCATAAGCTCTTCAAAAACTTTTCCAGGGTGCATAAATGCTATTGGCATAACATCTCTTCGTGGAGTTCTCATTCCATCTACACCATGACAACGGACACAGTTTTGTTCATAGATAACTTTTCCTTGTTGGATTCGTTCTGGAGAAGCATTTCGTGCAAAATCCTGATACATCTGATATTCATAGTAATCATCAGCATAAACAACATTTATAGTAATTAACCCTATAATAAGAGCAGTCATAAGAGAAAATAATCGTTTCATAAATAAAATCCTTTTCAACAATCATAAAGAGATATGCTAGTCACAGAAACAAGCATAATAGAGGAGATGGTGTATGCTTCTACCCGCCCCGGGGTGGTGTGGGGGGGGGGGGGGGGGGGGGGTGGGCGTGGGGGGGGGGGGGCGGGGTCGGGTGGGGGGGGGGGGGGGGGG
>CAMWXW010000164.1 GCA_947178315.1 uncultured Desulfovibrionaceae bacterium
CTATTACTATACATAAAATATGTTATAAAATCAAGGTAATGTTGCTATTGATGTATCCTAAGAGACTAATATTGCTTTTTTATTTTAATATGATATACTCGTAAATGGTGTTTGTTTTATACTTATAATGAGGAGATACCATGAATACTGCACCTATCGCACTTGTTACTGGTGCTTCAAGAGGAATTGGGAAAGCTATAGCAAAAGAGCTTGCCAAATCTGGCTTTATTGTATATGGAACATATGCTCATAATAAAGCTGAAGCTGATGAAACGTGCAAGGAGATACAAGAACTTGGTTTTCAAGCACAGATGTTTCAAGTAAATGTCGCTCACAGTGAAGAGATTACTGCATTCTTTGATACTGTTGTTAAACCAGCCGGAACGCTTCATGTTCTGGTGAATAATGCAGGTATCACAAAAGATGGGCTTTTATTACGAATGAAAGATCAAGATTTTGATGATGTCATCTCTGTGAATCTACGGGGAGCATTTATTTGTGCTAGAGAAGCTGCTAAGCTTATGGTGAAATCTCGATATGGTCGCATTATCAATATCTCTTCTATTGTCGGTGAAATGGGAAATGCAGGACAAGTAAATTATGCTGCAGCAAAAGCTGGTCTTTTGGGTATGACAAAGGCTATGGCTAAAGAACTAGCATCTCGCTCTATCACTGTGAATGCAATAACTCCTGGGTTTATTACAACTGATATGACAAAAGAGTTGACAGATGATATGAGAGAACACTATAGTAAAAGCATTCCTCTTGGGCGTCTGGGGACAGTTGATGATATTGCTGCTGCAGTAGTCTTTCTTGCGAGCGCTCAGGCAAGTTATATCACAGGTCAAGTACTTGGTATAAATGGTGGATTATATTGTTAATCTAATCTTATTATTGGAGGACTCATGTCTAGTAAAAAAGATTCTGTTATAAAAATTATTGTAGAACAATTAGGTGTAGATGAAAGTAAAGTTGTCCCTGAAGCTTCTTTTATTGAGGATCTCGGTGCAGATTCTTTAGATCTCACAGAACTCATTATGGCTATGGAAGAAGAGTTCGGTATTGAAATCAGTGATGAAGATGCCCAAAAAATTATGAAAGTACAAGATGCTCTTGCTTATGTAGAACAACATAGCTAGAAAAGAATTGTACGTATACTCTGTATAGAGTTTCAAAGTGTGTATATAGATTTTCTTCTCTTTCTAAGAGAGGATTTTTCTCTATACCCATTATGTAGATTTCTTGTAGCATTTATAGTGAGGATGGTATGCGTAGAGTCGTTATTACAGGTATTGCTGGAGTTACTCCTCTTGGTAATACATTTGAAGAAACATGGAAAGCGTTGTTAGAAGGTAAAAGTGGAATTGCTCCAATAACCTTATTTGATGCAACAGACTTTAGTGCAAAAATAGCAGGTGAGGTCAAGAATTTTTCGATTACTCACTATGGAGTGGATACAAAGGCTGCTCGCAGAATGGATAGATTTTCACAGTTCGCTGTTGCAAGTGCTTATATGTTGTTGCAGGACTCTACCTTTACTATAAATGCCTCTAATGAATTTTCGACATCTGTTATTCTTGGTGTTGGTATCGGCGGACTTGAAACAATAGCACAACATCATCATGACTTAGCTACGAAAGGTCCTAATAAAATTTCTCCCTTTATGATACCTATGCTTATTAGTAATATGGCTCCAGGAAGCGTAGCAATGGCAGTTGGTGCAAAGGGAATGAATATAGCTGTTACAAGTGCATGTGCATCAGGAACACATGCTGTTGGTGTTGCTTTCGATTATATTCGCTCTGGAAGAGCAGAGGCTATTCTTACTGGAGGTACAGAGGCAAGTATTACTCCTCTTGGGATATCAGGATTTACGGCATTAAAAGCTCTCTCTGTACGCAATGATGATCCAGAACATGCTTCTCGTCCTTTTAGTGCATCTCGTGATGGTTTTGTTATGGGGGAAGGGTGTGGACTCCTCTTATTAGAAAGTCTTGATTCTGCTCTTGCTCGTAATGCGACTATCTATGCAGAAGTAGTTGGCTTTGGTGCAACTGATGACGCATATCATATGACTGCTCCAGATGAAGAATGTCATGGTATGGTTGGAGTTATGAAAATGGCTCTTCAAGATGCACAGATTACCCCAGAGCAAGTACAGTATATCAATGCTCACGGAACATCTACACAACTCAATGATATGCTTGAGACAAAAGCTATTAAAATGGTTTTTGGAAATCATGCTCATTCCCTTGCTATCTCTTCTAATAAATCGCAACTAGGACATCTTCTAGGAGCAGCAGGTGGGATAGAGTTAGCAATTACAGCAAAGGCAATTCAAGAATCCATCGTTCCAGCTACAATGAATCTTACTGATGCTGATCCAGCATGTGATCTTGACTATATTCCAAATACTCCACGCAAAATGGATATAGAATATGCTATATCTAATTCCTTTGGATTCGGTGGAACAAATGCATGTGTTGTATTAAAGCGTTTTAGAGGATAATTCATATTATTTTTAGTCTTTAGCTTTATTCCTTTCAATCCCTATATATAAGGTAGAACTTTTCCTTGTATATAGG
>CAMWXW010000165.1 GCA_947178315.1 uncultured Desulfovibrionaceae bacterium
CAACATACATGAAGGAGTACAGTTTTCTTTTTCATAGTAACTTCCAATATATATTTATTTTGCGTTATGATGTACTAATTCTATTTGTACAGATTTATTGTGTTCTTCTTCTAATGCAAGTAACTGAAAACGTTTTTTGTTAAGTAAATAGAGTGCAACTTTTTCTGTTGTATAGTATGTATATGTCTCTTCTCGTGATTTCTGTATAAGTTGACTGATTTCTTTTAACGCTGTTGTTGCTTGCCATTCCATATTAGCACGAACTCCTGTTCCAGAGCAATAGGGACATAGCTCTGAAAGTGTAGAAAGAGCCGATAAGCCCATACGCTGACGAATAATCTGCATGAGTCCGAAATTACTTATTTTGCCAATTTCATATCGAGCTTTATCTACTTTCATTGCTTGCTTTATGGTTCGTTCGACTTCTGCCCAATGTTTTTGATCTTTCATCTCTATGAAGTCGATGACAATTTGCCCACCTATATCTTTAAGACGTAATTGTTTTGCTATCATTTCTGCTGCTTCTAAATTGATTTTTAGTGCCATTGCTTCAAAATTATTTTTACCGGTTATTTTACCAGAATTGATATCTATTGCCATGAGTGCTTCTGTTTGATCAAAAACGAGTCTACCACCACTTGGAAGTTCCACTTCACGTGAATGAATTTGTTCTATCTGTTGTTGTAATCCTGCATGTGTAAAGAGAGGTACTTGAGGATTATTATAGAATTCTACCATCTTCGCTTTACGAGGGAAGAGAAGTGTTACATATTCCTTTACTAATTCAAATGTCTCTTTATCATCTACTATGATTTGTGTTACATCTTCTGTAAGGAAATCTCGTATTGCTCTGCGAGCAAGTGTTGGTTCTTGATATACAAGGGCTGGTGCAACACTGCTTTGTACATCATCAATAATGGTTTTCCATAAACGTTTCAAAAATTGTAAATCACGCAGAAGTGCTAATTTTGTGGTATGTGCTGAACTTGTACGTAATATGATACCGAAATATTTTCCTGGATCAATGTCTTCAAGGAGTTCAAGGAGGTGTTTTCTTTTTTCTTCCTCTTCTATTTTACGAGAGATTGATTTCTGTTCTTGACCAGGGGTAAGAATAAAATAGCGTCCTGCAAGAGATGGATATGAGGTAAGGAAGGCTCCTTTTTTAGGAGTTGCTTCCTTTACAATCTGTACAAGAATTTCATCTCCAGGCTTCAATACCTGCTGAATGAGAGGATATTTTTTTGTTTTTGTTGGAGTAAATAATGTACGATAATATTCAGGATGAAGTTCATCTATTTGTAAAAAACCATTTTTTTCTGCACCATAGTTTACAAAGGCAGCTTGTAAGTTTGTATCTAAGTTATTCACTACCCCTTTGTAGATATTGCCTTTTGTTTTTCGTTGATGAAGGAGTTCAATATAATATTCACTTATGACATTATCTACTGCAAGAGCAACTTCTGTTTGCTCCCCAGGCATAACGCTTATATATATGATATGTTTTGATTTGTTTTTCTTCATCCCATTACTCTTAGGTTATACAATATATTTTGTTACCGCTATATGATTAGGAGTACCAATACCTTTACCTTGAGTATAGCTTTGCTCTAAACATGTAACAATATATTCTTGTGCCATCGTTACAGAATCATAAAGACTATATCCTTTTGCTAAAAATGCTGTAATTGCCGCTCCGGTAGCACAACCTGTTCCGTGTATATTGTTTGTATCTACAACGTTATGTGGGAGAGCTATAATTTCTTGACTAAATGATGGTGCATAAAGCCAATCTATCATAGTATTTCCTTGAATAGAGAAATGTCCACCTTTAAGAAATACTGCTTTTGCACCCATATCATAGAGAGCAAGAATAGCTTTATGGACACTTTCTTCTGTTGTGATAGATATTCCTGTAAGTGCTTCTGCCTCTGGTTTATTTGGAGTAAGTACATCTGCAAGAGGAATAAGTTTTTTAATGAGTGTCTGTAGAGCATCTTCTTCTAAAAGAAGTTTATCACCTTGTGTAGCGCATACACATACGGGATCAATTACTTTTATGATATCTGGATATTTTTGTAATTCTTCTGATACTGCTTCAATAATCTCTGCAGAAAAGAGCATGCCAGTTTTTAATGCTTTGATAGGAAAACCTTCAAGAACCATTGTGATTTGCTCTTTAATGAAATCAACAGGTAATTTGTAAATAGTACCAATACCGAGTCCATTTTGTGCTGTCATGACTGTAAATGCTGTGGTTACAAATGTGCCAAGCATAGTCATTACTTTAAGATCAGCTTGTACTCCAGCACCACCACCACTATCAGAACCTGCAATTGTTAGTGTACATGGATATTCTTTCATACATACCTCCTTTGTATGTACCTAGCATACTTTACTTAAAAAATATAGAGATTGCTTTTATTTTTTTATTCTTTTACCCAAATCACTTCTATATCATTTTCTTCTATGGTCTCTTCAATTGTCTTTGATTCTTTATATGATATCAATGGTGTATTTATTGTTAATTCATCATATAAATTCCATAATTTAGAAAGAAGAGCTTCAAT
>CAMWXW010000166.1 GCA_947178315.1 uncultured Desulfovibrionaceae bacterium
CTTCAATAGCAGTATCAATATATTCTATGTAGTAGAGAGTGTGATTGGAAGTAACTTGGGTAAATATTGGAATATCAAGTAATGATTCTATCTCATCATTGTGTTGTGCTGTGTCTTCTAAGATATCACCAATAGTGTAGATAGAAAGTGGACGCGTATTATGTTTTCGTGGTGCTTTTGTAAAGGGAAGATAAACTATTGGGAATTCGAGTCCTTTTGATTTATGGATAGATAGTATTTGAATAGCATTCGCTTGTTCACTTGGTGTCACTTTATATTGTTCTTTATAGGTTTCAAAATGAGCAAGAAATTTTGCTATACTTGTTGTATCCATTGCATCAGATTGGAATGCTATTTCTAAAAGAAAGTCTAAATAGAGTTCACATTGTGGGAAACGGTCATAGAGTGAGAAACAGCGTATACATTCTTGTATATATTGATATGGAGTATATGTTGTGTAATGTGAGATAAAAGGCTCAAAATACGTATTCCATACATCTTGATGAGATGCTTTGAATGCTGATATCATATCTTGGTCTTTTGTACGAAGTCGCCAACGTATACACTCTTCCTCTGATATAATATAGTCTCTGCATAAAAGAGAGTAGAGAACAGCATACAATGAGGAAGAGGATTGTGTATGAATAAAGCGTAACATTAGAATGATATGTTGTATGAGGGGGACAGTATGGAGTTCTATTCCACCTTCAATCGTATATGGTATATTCCACTCAAGAAGCCATTGACTTACAAGTGTTGCCTCATTATTTGTACGTGTTAAAATAGCTATATCTTTGTGTTGTGCATAGGAGAGTCGTTCAAGAAGTGAGCTGTAGAGTTCTTCCCGTATTTTTTGTTCTTCAGTTAGATTTTCTTCTTCTGAATCCTCTGTTGAATCTTTAGTTGCTTTTTCATGAAGAAGTTCTGTTATACGTATTCTTCCTTGAAGATTTTGTGTTTTTACTGATATTTTTTGTTGTCCTTTTGTGTATGCCTCTATGAGTTTTTGTATTGCCTGTTCTTCGATATGTGGACGTTGTTGTAGGCTTTTCTGTGTTTTTTCTGAAAGGAGGGCATAGAAAAATTTGCGAGCATAGTTTTTTTCTTCCATTTCTGAAAAAATATTAGCAAGGCGTACAATAGGTTCTGCACTACGCCAGTTACTATCAAGTGTATTCTTCCTCTTTTCATAATTCATTTCGGTATAAATAGATTCAAAAAGAGAAGAGTCTCCACCTCTCCATGCATAAATAGCTTGTTTTACATCTCCAACGTAGATAAAAGAACCATTGTTATCTAATACGTTTTCTATAAGTGGAGCTAAGGAATACCATTGAGCACGTGATGTATCTTGGAATTCATCGAAGAATATGGTGTGAATTGACATACCAACATGATTGAGAGCTTCATAGATTCCATTTGGGGAAGAAAAGTATTGAGAGAGTAAGCTAGGGATAGAAGAAAAGACGATAATACCTTCTCTTTTTTGATATTCATTGAGCATAGCGACTATACTACAAGCTATTTTTACAAGAGGGGCTACCTGAGATGCAATTCGTATACAGGATACAATAGTCTCCTTCATTTGTATAGATTTTTTTAATTGACCATAGAGACCATTCATATAAGCTAGTGTACTTTCATCTATTGCTTTTTGACCATCTTGCTTAAGGACATCATAAAAAGAATCTTTCTTAAACATAGCGGAATCTTTTTTACTATAATATGATGCAGATTCAAGTGCTTTTACAAAATTGCTATGTATTCCTATGATATTATGTTGTTCAATATCATCTCGTATTTTCTTAATTGTATTATTAAAGTGTGTTGCTTGTACGTGTTGTCCATAGATACTATTGAGTGTTGCTATTGTCTTTTCATAGAATGCTACGATTTCATCGATCTCATCTTGGGTTTTGTCTAAAAACATACCACGTTCAAGAATCATCTTCACTAAGTCTAACGTGCGATCTTTTAGTACTATATGGAATGTCGATGAATCTACAGATTCACTTACGAAAATATTACACGCTTTTTCAATCGTAGACATTATATCATTGTCATGCAGACTTTGTTGGATATATTGTGTATAAAGAGAACTTAGTATATGCTTTTCATCTGTATCAAGCAATGGCTTGCAATTACTTGGAAGTCCAAGGGAAAGAGATATACTGCGTAATAACTGTAATAATGTACTATCAATACTTTGAATTCGTAATGATGTATAGTGTTCTAGTATGGTATCCATCCATAGTGAAGCTTGGGAAGGCTGGAGAATTGTTTGCTCTGATTCTATACCGAGTGCAGTTGCTTTGAGCTTGTTCAATACAGATGTTTTCATCTCTTCAACTGCTTTGTTAGTGAACGTCATTGCTATGATATCTCTCAATCCATAGTGTAAGGCTTTATTTTGTCCATTATGTGCTGTGATAGATGCAAGAGAATGGAGAAATAATTGTGTCAAAGTATATGTTTTTCCAGAACCTGCTGAAGCTTTAATTTGTGTAATGCCATACGTTACCATAAGATATATATAGCATAGAT
>CAMWXW010000167.1 GCA_947178315.1 uncultured Desulfovibrionaceae bacterium
GTATATATACATACTCCTTTGAACTAATGTTATGTCTGGGGTATATTCGTGAAAAATAAAAGCATATCAGAAAAATCATTAGGAATAACAGCTAGTATTCTTAGTGATATCATAGAGCGTGAAGATAATGGTGTTTTAACAAATAAGTCACAACGTTTTTTTAGAGAGAAACAGGGAAAACTATTTGGCTTCTTTGGTAAACGTAAATATAGAGATATTGATGTTACTCATTATAATCAGTTAAAAAGTAAAGATCTTGCAAATTTAATGTCTAATCTAAAGACAAAATATATATCAAAATCTGTAGATGAAAAAGGCGAAGAACACCTTACTATTAGTGATTCTTCGGTACAAAAGCGAGGGTGGCTTAGAAAGCAATTCTCTAAGATTACTCATGGTCTTACACATTGCAAAGAAGCGAAAGAAGCCAAACAAAGTGCAAGAGATATATTGATTAAAAGACTAAATGAAGTCATAGAGTCTTTTGAAGCACCTCAATGTTGTAGTGAAGAGGCAAAAGAGCGCTTTCAGGGAACTTTGGATAAATATAGAGATCTTATAAAGCGTTTTATTAAGTTTGAGATACTTTCATATAGTGTAGGTACTGGTAGACAACATCTTAAATTCCATAAGCTTATTCGCTTGAGTATGATGGTTGATCAATTATTAGAATTTGCTCATCTCGAAGCATCTAAGCTTAGTTTGCAAGAAAATAATGAAGAGTGTGATAGTACAGTCTGTGATAAATTAAGTGATATAGTTGCCACTTTAGAGAAGCATAAAAGAAGTGGTGGATTGCATGTAATGCATAATTTCCTCTCATCTCTCTCTGGTAAACTAAATAAGCTCAATGTAGAAGAGATGTCACTTAAAAAAGTAACATGTTTTCCAAGAACAACAGACCAACTAATATCTTTTGTTGCTGCGTTTAATAAAGAATCAGCTCACTCTATTCAAATACCCCCATTATTAAAATTAGATATTGCTAATACATTTCACGAACTTCTCACACATCTGCCTACTCCAATAAGTAGCTCAATGAAACAGACTCTTGAACAGAATAAAGAACGATTATTAGTAGCTTTACAACTCGGCACTGATGCTGGGATATTCTCAAAAGAGCTTAATATAGTATCTACTCATCGTTCTGGAAAAGACGTGCGAGCAAATGATGCATTTGCACAGGAAATGCTAGACTTAGTTCAAAAAGTATCTCAATTATTTGAAGATTTAGCTCAAGGTAAAGCTCTTCCAACTGATATTAATAGTTTGGTTGCAAAAGCTAGCTGGCTTTCTAAACCTACATTGGTTTCTCTCTGGGACTATTCAGTTAGTGTGTGTGATTTATTACATAGTCAAGTCAATTTTCTTACATATAATGCACACCAAGAGAAATATCAATTACCTAATTATAATACTTATGTAAGACGATTACTTACCTTACAAAAAGCATCGATAGAGCTTAAAGATGACTCAGACTATAATAAAGTACTTATAGAACACACTCATAATGTCATAGAGCGAGTAACACAACGAAGTGAGAATCTAAAGTATGAAAAAGTAAGTAAGATTATTCTTGATGAAGCTAATAAAGTTCCTAGAAAAAAACATAGAATACATTGTCAGCGAGTTTTAAGTGGTATTCGTAAAGCAATGTTTTCTTCAAGTACTGTTGCGTCTAAGGTGGTGCGTAGAATAAGTGCTGCAGCAAGTATTTTAGGAACAGCGATTGCCGCTCCTATTGCAGGTGCACAGATAGCTGCACTACCTACATTTAGCAATGGAGATTGGGCATTTATCACTGTAGCACAGATAAAATCTATACTTGGTCATTTAGGAATAGCAAGTATTCCTTTAAGTGTCCCTATAGCATTTTCTGCTTCTTCTGCATTGATGGCTAAGTGCCTTTCTGATAAAAAGAATGATGGTTTAATAAATCCACTCTATGAAGATACGCATCATGTACGTTCTCGATATGGCTTGACTCTTAAAAAGCTTGATATGTATAATAGTATTGATCAGTCAAGAAAACTTGCAGATGTTGAATCCTCTCTCTCTATTGAGGTACTGTTTGATATAGATACGGTAAAGAACTTAGATGTTGTAGATTGTGTGAGTAAGCTCAAAGAAGCTCTCTTTAGTGCATTACCAATAACATCAAAAACATATCCATCTGGGACTATTTCCTATATATTAGATATATTGGCACAACTCAATAAAAGTTCATGCGCCGATGATAGAAGTTATATCTATCAAGGTGTTATGACTGTTATTATGCCTTACTTAAAGACATTGCAAGAACCAAGAGTCCGAGAGCAAGCTTATATGGAGTTGCAATCTGTTCTATTTAATGATGATGGTACTCCTAAAGAAGGATTTCGTTTTGTAAAACCAGATGAGTCTCCAAATGAAAGATTTAGTGATGAGATAGTATATGCTTTAAGGGAAGAGATTCTACAAGAATTAGGTGCTATCAAAAGACAAGGAACATATATACCACAACAAGGAATAAGACATTTCTTTAGTAC
>CAMWXW010000168.1 GCA_947178315.1 uncultured Desulfovibrionaceae bacterium
CTCAATGTGGAGTCGTCTTGATGATATGGAACAAAATATGAGTGGTATGGCAGGAGATCTTGATGCAAGTACATCTCGTCAAGAAGAGCTTTCTATTTCATTACAAGAACGAATTGCTAAACTAGAAGGAGAACTTGCTATATTAAAAGCCAATGCTCAAACTAGTGAGAAGTCACGAGCTGTTTCTCAAACAACAGAAACAGAGCAAAAAGGAACTGCAGATGAACTATATAAAGCAGGACTTAAACTATTTCAAGAGCGTAAATATTCACTTGCAATAACAAAGTTAAATGCAGTAATCAAACAATATCCTCGTTCTTCACTTGTTGATAATGCGTATTTTTGGCTTGGAGAATGTTATTATCAAATGCAAGACTATAAAAATGCTATCTTGCAATATGAGAAAGTAATTCGTGACTATCCAAAAAGTAATAAAGCACCGGCATCATATCTAAAACAAGGACTTTCATTTATTCGTGTGAACAATATTCCTGTTGGTAAAATCCGCTTAAATGATGTCATAGATAAGTTTCCAAAATCACAAGAAGCAACCCGAGCAAGAGAAGAGTTAAAAAAAGTTGCTAATAAGAAGTAAGCAAATATGTATGGCTTTTCTGGTACTATAGCATTTGTGGATCTTACTTCCGGTAAAGTTACTCTAGAACACCCTCCACTAGAGATATATAGGAAATATCTTGGTGGAAGTGCATTAAATATGTACTACATGATGCGTTATATGCAAGGTGGAGTTAATCCTCTTGCACCAGAATCTCTTCTCTGTTTTGCAGTCGGTCCTGCGACGTCTCTTCCAATAGCAGGACAAAGTAGACTTACTATTACAGCAAAATCACCTCTTACTGGGGCTATCGGAGATTCTCAAGGAGGAGGTTACTTTCCTGCAGAGATGAAAAAAGCAGGATTTGATGCTCTTATTCTTTATGGTAAGGCTGAACTTCCTACATATATTTATGTTCATAATGGTGTAGTTGAATTGCATTCTGCAGAAAGTATCTGGCTCTCTTCGACGATAGAAGTTGAGTCATATATCAGAAAACGACATTCCACATCATGTAAAATTTTGCAAACAAGTATTGCTGGTATTAATGGAGTTCTTTTCTCTGCTATAATCAATGATTGTAATCGTGCCTATGGAAGAACTGGTATGGGTGCTGTGATGGCAAGTAAGAATATTCGGGCTATTGGAGCTTTTGGTGGAATTCATCGCACTCCTATATATGATCGAAGTCGCTTCAAATCATTAGCATGTCAAGGTATGGAGCAATTTTCTAATTCAATGATTGCTGATATGTCTATTTTTGGAACGTCTAGTGTTGTTGCAAGCTCTCAGGTCGCAGGGGGACTCGCGACTCATAATTATACTCAATCTTCATTTGATGAGTGGAGAGAGATAAGTGGTACTGCCTTTAGACAAAAATTACTCCATGAAAATACAGCAAATGCTCTGGAGCGTAATGCGTGTCATGCGTGTATGATACAGTGTAAAGCTGTTGCTCATGTAGAAGAAGGTGAATTTAAAACAGATTCACGATATGGTGGTCCTGAGTTTGAAACAATAGCAGCGTTTGGTTCATTCTGTGGAATTTCCAGCTTAGAGGCAATCGCAAAAGCAAATGAGCTATGTAATAAGTATGGAATGGATACACTTTCTACAGGGTCTACAATAGCATGGTTAATGGAATGTTATGAAAAAAAGATGTTAAAGGAAGAGCATTATAAACTACTTGGTGATATAGAGCCCTATTTTGGTAATGCATATGCAATGGTGGCATTAGTTGAAGCAATAGCATATAAACAAGGTATAGGTGCTATTCTAGCAATGGGTTCAGAGAGAGCTTCAGAGATACTAGGTATAGGTGCAGAAGCACTTACTACTATTAAAGGGCAAGAAATCCCAGCACATATGCCACATATCAAGCGATCTTTTGCTGTCATTTATGCTACAAATCCATTTGG
Organism: uncultured Desulfovibrionaceae bacterium; assembly: GCA_947178315.1. Lineage (GTDB taxonomy): Bacteria > Desulfobacterota > Desulfovibrionia > Desulfovibrionales > Desulfovibrionaceae > CAMWXW01. The sequence goes on from CAMWXW010000168.1 coordinate 1,975, forward strand.
TCCAGATCATCAGAGTAGTTGTAGCGATCAAGAATATGAACTAGATTATCCGTTTTATAAAGAACGTATGGAGTATATGGGCTTCACTACTCCTCAACCTCAATATAGTTTAACAGCAGAAAAAATACGGTTTGCACGCATAACACAATATCTATATAGTGCTTTAGATAGTATGAGTGTATGTCAATTTGTATGGGGTCCATCGTGGCAACTCTATGGTCCAAAAGATTTTGTAGAACTCATTCAATGTGTTACTGGTTTTACAGATTTTTCTTTTCAAGAAGTCTTAGATGTAGGAAAACGTCGAATTCTCTTGATGCGTCTTTTTAATGCACGAGAAGGAATTGGAAAAGAACGTGATACTCTTCCTTCAAAGTTTTTCAAGCCTTTAGAAAAAGGTAAAAAAGGTGCAGAATATATAGATAAAGAAGAATTTTTGTCTGCAAAAGAAGAATTATATAGACAGTCAAAATGGGATTTACAGACAGGATATCCTACGAGAGAAGCATTAGAAGATGCAGAATTACATGAATTTATCCCTTTGCTTGATTC
>CAMWXW010000169.1 GCA_947178315.1 uncultured Desulfovibrionaceae bacterium
ATATTATACAAGTAAATTCTCTACATAAAAGAAGATAGGAAAAGAAGAAATAGTATAATATGAAGTATTAAAAGAGAAGCATAATATCAAAAAAGAACAATGCTCCTCTTGGAAGCAAGTAGAGAGCAATATATCAACATTGAAGGAGTGCAGAGCCCCATGTAAATCCTCCTCCAAAAGCAACAAGGAGTACTTTCATACCTGGCTGGAGTATTCCTTGCTCTTTTGCTTCATAAAGAGCTAATGGAATAGTAGCAGAGGATGTATTCCCATAATTATGAACATTGATGAATACTTTATCCTGAGTAATACCAAGTCGTTCTCCAACAGCTTCAATAATTCTGAAATTAGCCTGATGAGCAATAAGTAGATCTATATCATCAATTGTATATCCATTTGTAGAAAGAATCTGCTCACAAATCGTGGGCATAATACGTACAGCATTTTTGAAGACCTCTCTTCCATTCATCTGTATAAAAAAATCATCTGTAATACTGTCTCCAACAGCTTTTGGCTTACCACATGCTCCACCAAGTGTTAAACAGTTACTCAATGTTCCATCGGCACAACAAATCACATCTTCTAGCTCAGCAAGAGCTCCCTCGTGTTGTGTAGAAAGTATTGTTGCTGTACTTGCATCACCAAAGAGGACGGCAGTTGTTCTATCATTCATATTTATTCTTCTACTCATAAGTTCACTTGCAAGAAGAAGTATTGTAGAGCTTTGATTTGCACATAGGAGTCCACGGGCTATTTCTAAACCATAAAGATATCCTGAACACATGGCATTCATATCAAACGCACAAATATTTGTCATTCCTAAGTTGTGAGCGACACTTACGGCAAGGCTTGGAGAATAGGTATCTGGAGAACAGGTTGCTCCAATAATATGTGTTATTGTATGAGGTGGAATTGATGTTGTAGCAAAAGCACATTCACTTGCACGTGTAGCAAGCGATGTATGACTTTCTTCTTCTACCATATAGCGTTGAGCAATACCTGTCCTTGTCTGAATCCATTCATCTGTTGTATCCATGTGGAGAGCTAAGTCGGCATTTGATACAATTCGATTCGGTAATGCGACACCAATACTGTGAATATATTGTTTCATAATAGACCTCGCTCATCAGTAGATTGAATACTAGCTTATAGAAGTTGAAGCATACATATAACTAGGTAAAATGCTTATCAGCATATAGTCAATAGAAAAAGACTATTATTTAATTACATGTCCTTATCAAGCTCTATATAGTAGAAGGCTCTACGTATCCTGATATCAATATAAACAAGAAGTAGCTATTGAGCAAGGATTATTTATAAAAAGTAATCAGGAAGTTATATCTCAAGACAGAGATTATTCTCAATACTTGCTTGTAGATGAGTTGTTGTCTTTTTTTGTGCAAGAGTAATAGCAATAGAGGTTGCACTTTCAATAGCCTTTGCATTCGAACGTCCATGTGCGACGATACCAAGTTGTTTTAATCCAAGTATCAAAGCTCCACCATATTCTGAGTAATCGGTATCTTGTTTGAGTTGCTTGAATGCAGATTGAGCAAGGAACGCTCCAAAGAGAGAAAGAAGGTTCTTCTTCAGACTTCGTTTTAATAATGTAGATATAGTAGATGTAACACCTTCTGTAATTTTAAGAGCTATATTTCCAACAAAACCATCACATACAATAACATCAGCACACCCTGTATAGACGTCTTTTCCTTCAACATTACCGATAAAATTGAGTTCTTTAGTTTGTTTAAGAAGTGTATATGCTCCTTGAGCAACACTATTTCCTTTTCCTTCTTCCTCACCAATATTGAGTAGAGCAACACGTGGAGAAGGATATTCGAGATACTGGTTTGCAAGTACGTTACCCATAAGAGCAAATTGTAAAAGATTAGTAGGAGTACAATCTACAGTTGCTCCAAGATCAAGAAAGACAAAGGGCTTTTGTTCAGAAGGCATTATGCTTGCTAAAGCAGGTCTATCAACACCTTTCATTCTACCGATGATGAACATACCACAAGCAACAGATGCTCCAGAGTGTCCTGCACTTACAAAGGCATCTGCTCTTCCTTCTTTAACAAGTTTGCATGCAACATGAATGGAAGAATCTTTTTTAGTTCGAAGTATTTCAGAAGGCTTCTCTGTCATTTCAACAACTTGACTTGCAGGAACAATTTCATAATCAATAGCATCTGCTTTGTTACATCGTGAAAGACTTTTCTCTATGCTTGCTACATCTCCCACTAAGAGAAGACGTGCATTATGCTTATGAGCTGCTACACATGCACCTTCTATGATAATATCACTACCATTATCTCCACCCATTGCATCTATTGCTATACTTACTTGTTGTTTTGTCATAACGTACTTACAAACCTCTTTAGAAGATTCTATTTATTAAGTTTATCTAACTGTTTTTGTGCAGCATCTTTCATATCTTGAGGTGTATCTTTGGAAGAAAGGACAGCTTCAAATGCTTCTTTTGCTTCCTGTGGTTTATTGAGGAA